>CACGLE010000014.1 GCA_902573725.1 uncultured SAR116 cluster alpha proteobacterium | reverse complement strand
TATTATTTGTTACTTCGAACAGTTTCTGACCCCTTCATCATAAATTTTACAGCCTCAGCAAGACTTTGAGTTGTTTGTCTCTTCTTCTTAACGGCTTTTTTTAAAGCAATAATGATGTCTCCATCACTTCTTATAAACGGAGTCTCATAGTCCGAATATTTGGATACAAATTCTTTTAACTCTTCTAACAATTGTTCCTGAAAATCAACATTTTCATCAACACGATTATGGTTTGTTTTATGGAGACTATCTTTTTTATTATTATCCATTGAATATCTCTAAAAATAACTTTTTTTGTTAGCAAGATACCATCACTTAGAATGGAACTTTAGCAAATTACATAAATTACTTATTTAAAATATAAAAAAGCGAGACGAAGTCCCGCTTTTTTTATGGTGGGTGGTGAGGGGTTCGAACCCCCGACCTATTCGGTGTAAACGAATTGCTCTCCCAGCTGAGCTAACCACCCTTAGACCGATTACCTATTAATTTTTTCGTCAAGCAGTAAAACTGAATAACTAATTATTGACAGCAGCTTTCAACGGAGCGCCCGCCTTAAATTTTGGTTGCTTAGATGCTGCTATTTGAATTGCTTCACCAGTTCTTGGGTTACGACCTGTAGTTGCAGCGCGAGAAGCAACAGAGAAAGTACCAAATCCAACGATTCTAACTTCATTACCATTTTTTAACGAGCCTTCTATAGACGCGAAAACAGCATCAACTGCTCTGGCAGCATCCGCTTTAGTTAATGACGAATGTTCTGCAACAGATGTGACGAGATCGTTTTTATTCATTGATTTATCCCTTCTTAAAAGTAAGTTGTAAGAATAAACAATATGCGCTACAAACTATCAAATCAATGAAAATTTAACGATTTGTCCTTAATTTTAAAGTAAAAATTGTGTTAATGTGCGACTATATCCGAAACAGAGCTAGACTCTGGGGTAATAGAGGTTGAAATTTTCTCAACTAAAGGTTTTGGGCTTTCTAGAAATGCAATATTAACAACTTCATCAACAATAGAAACCGGTATAATTTTTAAATCAGATTTTACGTTATCTGGAATTTCTTCTAAATCTTTTTCATTATCTTTTGGAATAATTACAGTTTTGATTCCACCTCTCAAAGCAGCTAATAACTTCTCTTTTAATCCACCTATTGGCAACACCTGACCCCTAAGTGTTATCTCTCCAGTCATGGCTACATCTTTTTTGACGGCAAGCCCCAGATGCGCTGAAATTATTGATGTAACCATGGCAATTCCAGCAGATGGACCGTCCTTTGGTGTTGCTCCCTCAGGTACATGAACATGAATATCGAATTTTTCAGCAATTGTTAAATCTATTCCAAAGTCTTTCGCCTTGGATTTTACAAAAAATTCTGCTGCTTGGATCGACTCCTTCATAACATCACCCAATTTACCTGTGGACGAAATTTTACCTTTGCCAGGTACACGAACTGATTCTACTTGCAATAATTCACCACCCACTTTCGTCCAGGCAAGACCCGTGACAACGCCTACCTGATCGTCAGAGTCAATCTCTCCAAACTTAAATTTTTTAACTCCCATAAAATCGGATAGATTTTCTTGGTTTATTTCTAAACTGGTAGTCTCACCCATAACAATTTGCGTTAAGGCTTTTCTTACAATACGAGCTAAAGAACGCTCCAAAGCACGAACTCCCGCCTCTCTGGTATAGTATCTTATTACATCTCTTATACAATCCTGAGAAATTTTTATTTCAGAGTCTTTTATTCCATGTTCCCTAAGTTGCCTCGGCAGAAGATGATTTATTGCGATTTCAATTTTTTCATCCTCTGTATATCCTGAAAGCTGTATTATCTCCATTCTATCAAGAAGAGGTTCTGGCATATTCAAACTATTAGCTGTTGTGATAAACATGACATTAGATAAATCAAAATCAACCTCTAGGTAATGGTCCTGAAATGTATTATTTTGCGCTGGGTCCAAAACTTCTAGTAAAGCAGAACTTGGATCTCCCCGCCAGTCTGCGCCTAATTTGTCTATCTCATCTAAAAGAAATAATGGGTTATTTTTCTCTGCTTTCTTCATTCCATGAAGAATTTTACCTGGCATTGAACCAATATATGTTCTTCGATGACCTCTGATTTCAGCTTCATCCCTAACTCCACCAAGCGCCATTCTCACAAATTGCCTACCTGACGCCCTTGCTATACTTTTACCAAGAGACGTTTTACCTACTCCTGGTGGTCCAACAAGACATAAAATTGGGCCCTTGTTTTTCTTAGTTCTCTTTTGTACCGCTAAAAATTCAATTATTCGTTCCTTAACCTCATCTAAACCATGATGGTCATCATTTAGTATCTGTCTTGCCTGCTGTATGTCAACTTTCAACCTACTAGCCTTCTTCCAAGGCAACGCAACCATCCAATCAAGGTAATTTCTTACAACTGTAGCCTCGGCACTCATAGGCCCCATGTTACGGAGTTTCTTAATTTCGTTAAACGCTTTATCTTTAGCTTCCTTAGGTAATTTCGCTTTAATTAACTTTTCTTCAATTTCGTCAATTTCGTTCTTGCCGTCTTCAGTCTCACCAAGCTCTTTCTGAATAGCCTTCATTTGCTCATTTAAATAATATTCTCGCTGAGTTTTCTCCATTTGTCTTTTAACGCGGCTTCTTATTCGGCGCTCAACCTGAAGAACACTAATTTCACCATCCATAAGCTCATACAATCTTTCTAAACGGGCGCGTACATCTAATTTTTCTAATAACTGTTGCTTATCTTCTATGCTCACCGCTACATGTGAAGCCAATGTATCTGCAATCTTATTAGTATCTTCCAGTTGATTAACGGAAGACAAAACTTCAGATGCAATTTTTTTGTTGAGTTTAATGTAGTCCTCGAAGTGATGTATCGCCGCTCTTCCAAGCGCAATTATCTCCGGGTCTGTAATTTTATCTTCATGTATTTCCTGAACAGTCCCATACAGAAAATTTTCAGAGTCATTAATTTCAGTAACCTGGGCTCTTCTACCACCCTCAACTAAAACTTTTACGGTTCCATCTGGTAATTTTAATAATTGCAGAATTGATCCGAGGGTACCAACACGATATAGGTCATCAGATGAAGGCTCTTCAGTACTAGCATCTGTTTGTGTTAGCAATAGAATTTGCTTATTCTGGGCCATCACAGTTTCGAGCGCTAGCACTGACTTCTCACGTCCAACAAATAACGGAACTATCATATGAGGGAAAACAACAATATCTCTCAATGGAAGAATTGGTATGTTTTGTTTATCATCGATCGTAGACATCACTAAATCCTCATCACTCAAGCTTTAGGTATTAAAAAATCAAATAATAATTTTTTTTAATACCAATTACACTCCAAAAAAATCAACCATTAGTGTAACGCCACCTTCATATTCTAAACATAATGTGATATTAAAATCACAGATTTCAAGAGCAAAAAAGTGAAGGGAGAGGTTAAAATTATAAAACTATCCACATTTTCAGTTAATTATTTTAAATTGCAAAGAAATCAACTAGCAAAAGATTTTTTAAATACTTTACATAAAGTATTAAAGGCAAAGATCAAACAATTTGATTTATTTTTTTCTTTTTAAAATTGCTATGCTCCAGAATCCTGCTTAGAGACTGAACTATGAACAAGTAATGGGGCAGCGTTAGATAATACAACGTCTTCATTGATTATAACGCTATCAATATTATTTGTTGTAGGGATATCAAACATTGTATCCATTAAAATACTTTCCAAAATAGAACGAAGCCCTCGTGCGCCCGTTTTCCTTTCTATTGCCCGTCTTGCTATGGCTTTTAGCGCATCCTCTCTAAATTCGAGAACCACGTCATCCATTTCAAAAAGTGCTTTATACTGCTTTGTAAGGGCGTTTTTTGGTTCGACTAAAATTTGAACAAGTGCATCTTCATCTAAGTCTTCTAATGTCGCAATCACTGGTAATCTTCCAATAAATTCTGGTATTAATCCAAATTTGACGAGATCTTCAGGCTCAATTTTAGTAAGTATCTCTCCTATCTTGTGCTCGTCCTTATCTCTTACTGTCGCACCAAATCCAATGCCTGTACTATTTGTTCTGTCAGCAATTAGTCGCTCAAGCCCTGCGAAAGCTCCTCCACAAATAAAAAGAATGTTGGTAGTATCAACTTGCAAGAATTCCTGCTGTGGATGCTTCCTTCCTCCCTGAGGCGGAACCGAAGCAACTGTTCCCTCCATTATTTTTAATAATGCTTGTTGGACACCCTCACCTGATACATCTCGGGTGATTGATGGATTATCTGATTTTCTGCTAATTTTATCAACTTCATCGATATAAACAATGCCTCGCTGAGCCTTCTCAACGTTGTAATCAGCCGCTTGAAGTAATTTCAAAATTATATTTTCAACATCCTCTCCAACATAACCTGCCTCTGTAAGTGTTGTTGCATCCGCCATGGTAAAAGGAACATCAAGTATGCGCGCGAGTGTCTGAGCAAGTAATGTCTTCCCGGAACCAGTAGGCCCGACAAGCATGATGTTAGATTTTGAAATTTCAAGGTCTCCAACATTACCCGCATTCGCCAGTCTTTTATAGTGATTGTGAACTGCAACAGATAAAACACGTTTTGCTTTTTCTTGGCCAATAACATAATCGTCTAATACTGTTTTAATGTCATAGGGCGAGGGCACCCCTTCGCCGCTTTTTACAAAACCACCCTTATGCTCTTCGCGAATTATATCCATGCATAATTCCACGCATTCATCACAAATAAAAACTGTCGGACCAGCTATGAGCTTTTTTACCTCATGCTGACTTTTCCCGCAAAAAGAACAAAACAAAGTTGATTTGGTATTATTCTCTGATTTTGCCATTACCAATTAATCCTTTTTAAATTCCAATTAGGCCGCTTAATATCAATATGTTATCAGATTAAAACCTCTTGTCATTAAAACTTAACTAAAATTTATTTTTTTTATTTGCACGCATTTTTTGCATATATAATAAGCTAATCTTTTTTAGGGGCAGGACGCTTTGACACCACTTCGTCAATTAATCCCATTTCCTTTGCTTCATCTGGGGACATGAATGTATCACGTTCCATAATTTTTTCAATTTGCTTTAGCGATTTTCCTGAGTGCTTCTCATAAATTTTATTAAGCCTACTTCTCAGACTGATTATTTCTTTCGCGTGAATTTCAATATCAGTAGCTTGACCTTGAAAACCACCGGATGGTTGGTGGGTCATTATGCGGGAATTTGGAAGGCAGTGTCTTTTACCAGCCGCCCCTGCTGTTAAAAGCAGAGAGCCCATTGATGCCGCTTGTCCGATACATACTGTTGAAACATCAGGTCGAATATATTCCATTGTGTCGTAAATTGCCATTCCCGAAGTAACTACCCCACCAGGTGAATTAATGTACATAAATATATCTTTTGAAGGGTTCTCTGATTCAAGAAATAATAATTGGGCACAAACCACAGATGCCATCATATCTTCTACGGGACCATTCAAAAATATGATGCGCTCTTTCAAAAGTCGTGAATAAATGTCATAAGAACGCTCACCCCTATTGGTTTGCTCAACGACCATTGGAATTAAGGCAGAGGTTTCAGGTAGCACAGAATTTATCATTACTAACTTTTCCTTTATGTAACTATCGAAAAAAGTGGGTGACTTTTTGGTTTAGGTAGTGACCAAGTAATATTTTCTTAACAAAGTATAGCGAAATTAGCTAAGTGCCAAGAATTTATGCATATTTATTGATTAAATTATTTTTTGGAAGCCTTTTTATTTGCTGATTTTTTTGTAGCCAATTTCTTACTTACTTTTTTTACTGCTGATGTATCATTTTTTCGAGAAACATTGGATTTATTAGTAGCTTTCTTTTTTACTTGCTTCTTTTTTTCAGCAGAACTGGCAGATTTACCTAACTTACTTTTGGGTTTTACTTTCGTTTTCTTCTTAGCAGATTTTTTAAGATCTTCTTTACCAGAATCCTCCTGAGAACCATATAATGCACTAATATCAGTCTCAACATCAGTTACTTTGGCAAGCTCCAAAACGTAATCAATTACTTTATCTTCAAATAATGGACCTGCAAGTTGTTGTGTGGCTTCTGGGTTTTTCTGATAGTATTCAATAATCTGTTTTTCTTGTCCTGGATATTTTTTTGCCTGCTCAAATATAGCTCGCTTTGTATCTTCCTCCGATACCTTTATCTCATTGGATCGTCCAATTTCTGTTAACATCAATCCTAATCTAACTCTTCTTGTGGCAATCTCTAATGCTTCGTTTTTAGTTTCATCGTCGAGCCCTTCATCTGCATTATTTTTTTCTGAATGATTATCCTCGGAGTCGTGATCATGATCATTATTTATTCCTTGCTCCGATTTTATAGATTTGGCGACCACATCATATTCAGAATCAAGCAGCGTTTGAGGGACATCAAAGTTAGCATACTCGTTTAGCTGGTCTAGAATATTCTTTTTTACTAATTGGCGAAGCGCAGGCTGATGTTGAGCACTAAGTTGTCCACGCACCGCTTCCTCGAGGGCGGTCAATTTATCAAAGCCCAATTTTTCAGCGAGCGCATCATCCAATACTGGCTTACCCTTTATTCGGACTTCATTTATACTGACAGCAAAAACAGCTTGTTTGCCAGCGAGGTGCGACGCTTGATAATTCTCAGGAAACGGCACATCAACATTTTTTGTATCACCGGCTTTTGAACCTAAAAGACCCTCCTCGAAACCAGGTATAAATGAGTTGCTTCCAAGCTCTAATGAATGCCCCTTAGCCGCGCCACCTTCAAATGGAACTCCATCAATTGAGCCTTCGAAATCGATTATAACAACATCCCCTAAAACAGCTTTGTAACCTTTTTTTGCTTTTTCTGTTGGACTGTTTTCCTGAGCAAGTCGCTGCATAGTACCTTTAACTTCTTTTTCGTCCAGAGGCAGCGTAGGTCTTTCAATTGACATTTCTGTTATGTTTGGCAAATCAATCTCAGGGAGAACCTCACATTTTAACTTTGCCTCAAGGTTTTTCCCATCTTCATATGCGGTAATATCAAGGGATGGTTGGCTTGCAAGATTCAAATCATTTGCATCTATGGCCTCTCTCGCTGCCTCATCAAGCATTGCCTGTATAACCTCACCTTTTGACTGGTCGCCATAACGTGTTTTCACTACAGATAGAGGTATTTTTCCTGGCCGAAAACCTGGCATTTTCGCAGTTTTAGAAATTTCTGTCAATTTTTCTACTGTACGCTTTTCAACTTCACCGGCATCTATTACGATTTCAAATTCACGAGAAAGTCCCTTATTTAATGACAATTTTATCTGCATTCTGTGTATTTCCTAATCTTTTCATCTGCCTTTATAAACAAACATAGCGAATATATGAATTCTTGTAATTTTTACCTTTAAAGCAGTTTGTTATAGTGGTGCGGGCGGAGGGACTTGAACCCCCACATCGCTAGATACCAGAACCTAAATCTGGCGCGTCTACCAATTTCGCCACGCCCGCAAAGTAAATTGTTTATTATCGCTACAAAAATAAGATGATTGCGTCAACATCAATAACGGTCCGGCACTGTATTTATTTTGTAAATCTTCATTAAGCCGCTTTTTTTAAAGAACCTTTAATCAAAGCACAATAGAAACAAATCATTTTTAATATTACCAAGAAAATCAAAATCTATCAGTTAACATTTAATTTTACTCAGCGTTTTTGTTGGGGCGAGTGACCGGATTCGAACCGGCGACATCCAGTACCACAAACTGGCGCTCTAACCAACTGAGCTACACCCGCCATAATAACCTAATGAATTTAAACACAAGCTAACAAAAGCTTATTACAACAAGAGAATTTTTGTTGCAACACCATAACAACATGGGCCATAAAGTTTATGATAATAAAAAAACATTAAATATGAAAAAATTATATTCTACCCCGCATTCTTTAGGTTAGCTGAAATTAGATAATAAAGTGAATAGGATAGTCTCATGCTAAATGAAAGTCTTTCTAAACTTGGAACTGAAACTGCCTTTAGCGTTTTAGCTAAAGCAAGTGAACTGCAAAAATTTGGAAAAACCATTATTAATCTTGGAATAGGTCAACCAGATTTTAGCACACCCAAGCACATAGTTGAGGCCGGAGTAAAAGCATTGCGTGATGGGCAACATGGTTATACACCATCACTTGGTCTAATTACTTTACGAGAAGCGGTAAAAGAGGATTTATCGCTACGCTATGGATATTGCCCGCCTATCTCACAAATTCAGATTACCCCCGGTGGAAAACCAATAATTTTTATGGCGGCGATGATGTATGGTGGAAAAGGTAAAGAAATTTTAATACCTAATCCAAGTTTCCCAATTTATGAGTCTGTGGTCTCATATTCCGGTGCAACACCAATATTTTATGAGCTTGACGAACAAAAGGGTTTTTCATTTGATGCAGAGGAGATATTGAGCAAAATAACCAAGCAAACAACATTAATTATGATCAACACGCCCCATAACCCATCTGGTGGTATTACACCTCCTTCAGAAATAAAAAAGTTAGTCAGGGGTTTAGAAAATTATCCAAATATAACTCTTTTTTCTGACGAAATTTATGATCGTTTAGTATTTAACACTTCACCCCACTCTCTTCTATCTTATCCAGAAATTAATGATAGATTAATCATACTAAATGGCTGGTCAAAAACTTTTGCCATGACAGGTTGGAGAATTGGCTATGGCATCTGGCCTGCAAACGTTATTGAGTATGCGGATAAAATTGGTGTAAATTATCATTCTTGTGTGAATACTCCAACACAATTTGCGGCACTAGCCGCAACAACAGGTGATCAGGATTGTGTTGAAAGTATGAAAGAAGCCTTCAAGAGAAGAGCTGAACTCATAACAGAAAATTTAAATAACATAACGGGAGTATCTTGCCAAATGCCGGGGGGCGCTTTTTATGCCTTCCCCAATATTAGTAAACTTGGGGCTTCCTCCGAATTAATTCAAAATAAATTGCTTGAGGAATATGGTGTTGCTGTTTTAGCCGGAACTGCTTTTGGATGCTTTGGAGAGGGTTACCTCAGATTTTCTTCTGCAAATACAGAAGCTCTCATAAATGAAGCGTGTAGTAAGCTCAAGCAACTAACTCTTGAATATATTTAAAAATTGCATAATTTTTATGCAAAAATTATGCAATTTTGTTTTTCACCGACTACTGTGTTGCAAGTGTCATCTGCTCTCGCTATTTCTTTTAAAATAATTTTTATGTTTGCAAATTTATCAAAGATAAATTTATTTAAAAACAACAATTAAGTAAGTGTTCCTCCAATTATTTATTTAAACGGGGTCAAAAAATTATAGAAAATTATATACATGGTTTTACAAACCATTTTTTTAAGATAGCGAGAACCAAATCATGAAAAAAATTGAAGCTATTATAAAGCCATTTAAGCTAGATGAGGTTAAAGAAGCTCTACATGAGGTGGGCATCCAAGGTATAACTGTGATTGAGGCGAAAGGTTTTGGACGCCAAAAGGGTCACACCGAACTTTACCGAGGTGCGGAGTATGTGGTTGATTTTTTGCCGAAAGTTAAAATCGAAGTCGTGATAGAGGATGGTATGCTTGACGCTGTATTGGAAGCTGTACAAACAGCTGCAAAAACCGGGCGAATTGGTGACGGAAAAATTTTTATATCGTCGATTGATGAAGCTATACGAATCAGAACAGGTGAAAAAGGCGCTGAAGCAGTTTAGTAAAAATTCAGGCCATATGCTTACCCAAAATTTAATAAACAGTTTTACAATAATTTGAAACAGAAATTGGCATGAAAGGATTAAAAATGTCAGATGTAAAAAAAATAATGGAAATGATTAAAGAAAATGATGTTAACTATGTAGATGTGCGTTTTACAGACCCGAGAGGTAAAATGCAGCACTTATCCCAGCACGTAGATACCATAAATGAAGAAACTCTTGAAGAAGGGTTTATGTTTGATGGATCTTCAATTGCTGGATGGAAAGCAATTAATGAATCAGATATGTTACTCAAACCAGATTTATACAGAGCTTATATGGACCCATTTTTTGCCCAGCCAACACTTGCTCTATTTTGTGATGTACTTGAACCATCTTCGGGACAACCATACTCCCGAGACCCCCGCTCTACTGCCAAGGCAGCAATCGCTCATATGGCTTCCACGGGAGTTGCAGATACCGCTTTTTTTGGACCAGAGGCTGAATTTTTTCTTTTTGAAGACGTTAAAATGGACGTTTCTATGAATCGTGGCTACTACGAAGTCGACTCATCAGAGGGCCCATATAATAGCGCTAAAAATTATGATGAGGGTAATTTAGGACATAGACCAGGCATCAAAGGGGGATATTTTCCCGTGCCGCCTGTTGATTCGGGTCAAGATGTAAGGAGTGAAATGTTATCTGTTATGGCAGATATGGGAGTTCCTGTAGAAAAACATCATCATGAAGTTGCACCGTCTCAGCACGAACTGGGGATGAAGTTTGGTGAGCTAATCGAAACAGCAGATAATCTTCAACTTTATAAATATTCAGTGCAGCAAGTGGCTAATGCCTATGGATTATCCGCTACCTTCATGCCTAAGCCTATTGCTGGCGATAACGGCTCAGGTATGCATGTTCATCAGTCATTATGGAATGGTGGAAAGCCCCTATTTGCTGGAAATTCATACGCAGATTTGTCTGAGAGTGCCTTATTTTACATTGGAGGTATTATAAAACATGCGAAAGCGCTAAACGCTTTTACAAACCCCTCTACAAACTCTTATAAAAGGTTAATACCAGGGTATGAAGCGCCTGTTCTCCTCGCGTATTCAGCAAGGAACCGCTCTGCATCATGCAGGATACCGTTTGTATCAAGTCCAAATGGGAAACGCGTTGAAGTTCGCTTCCCCGACGCAATGGCTAACCCATATTTAGCGTTCTCAGCCATGCTCATGGCAGGACTAGATGGAATTAAGAATAAAATTCATCCAGGCGATGCAATGGATAAAGATTTGTATGATCTTCCTGCAGAGGAACTAGAACAAATCCCAACTGTATGCGGATCTCTCAGAGAGGCTCTTGAAAACTTAGATACAGATAGGGCTTTTCTCAAAGATGGAAACGTATTCACGGATGACCAAATAGACGGTTACATTGACCTAAAAATGGAGGAAGTGATTAATCTGGAACACACGCCATCTCCAATTGAATTTAAAATGTACTACTCTTCGTGATTTGGTATCGAAATACCCAACATAAAAAACCTCAAAAAATGTTTTTGGGGTTTTTTATTTGTCTGCAATAAATCTATATATTGTGTTACTAAGTATTGCATTTATACTATAACCAGTGCATCACCATTAATTCATTTTAGATTTATGGAGTTATCAAAACATGCCAGATTTATTCGAAGGTTCAGTTTCGGATCAAAATTATAGTGCGTTGCAAATAGAAGTGCTTGAGGGGCTTGACCCAGTAAGACACAGGCCCGGAATGTACATCGGTGGCACAGATGATAGGGCAATGCACCACCTAGTAGCTGAAATACTAGATAATTCCATGGATGAAGCCGTGGCAGGTCATGCTAACTGGATTGAAATTAATTTAATTGATGGAAATACAGTTAAAATAAGTGATAATGGAAGGGGGATTCCTGTAGATCCTCACCCAAAATTTCCAAATAAATCGGCGTTAGAAGTAATATTAACCACACTGCATGCTGGCGGTAAATTCTCTGATAAAGTATATGAAACATCGGGCGGTCTTCATGGGGTCGGAGCTTCTGTTGTAAATGCCCTCAGCAGTAAGCTTGATGTAGAAATTGCTAGAAACAGAAAGCTTTATAAGCAATCTTTTTCCAGAGGAGAACCGGTAACTCCCATGACATCTGATGGTTCTGCTCATAATAGGCGGGGAACTAGCATTAAATTCTCACCTGATCCAGATATATTCGGAACCGAGTGCCAATTTAAACCTTCTATTTTATACAAAATGGCGAAATCAAAAGCTTATCTATTTGCTGGTGTAGAAATTCGATGGAAATGTTCGCAAAATCTTAACTTAAGAACTACTGTTTTAATTCCTGAAACTGAGACGATTTGCTATCCTGATGGCTTAGCTGATTATCTGAAAGATGCAACAAATGGTCGAAATCTTATGCTATCCTCAGCTTTTACAGATAAAACTGAATTAGACGGGCAAAGGTTTGAATGGGCACTCACATGGTTAGGGCCAGGCGAAGATAGTTTTTTTCACTCTTATTGCAATACGGTACCAACACCATCAGGCGGAACACACGAAAATGGTTTTCGACAAGCCATTACGAAAGGAATGCGTGTTTATGGAGAATTAAAAGGACAGAAAAAAGTATCTGAACTTACTGCAGAGGATGTATTGGCTGGTTCAGCTGGTATGCTCTCTGTTTTCTTAAAAAACCCACAATTTCAAGGTCAAACAAAGGATAAACTTGTCTCAAACGATGCCACAAAACAGACTGAGATGGCTGTAAAAGACCGTTTTGAAATCTGGCTTTCCACTGAACCTGAGCGTGCCAATGACCTACTTGAGGCTGCCCTTGAGCGCATGGAGGAACGGAAACGTCGGCGTAAAGAAAAAGAGGTGGCACGGAAATCTGCAACCCGAAAATTACGATTACCTGGAAAACTTGCAGACTGTTCAGTTCGAGATATCAATGAAACGGAAATTTTTATTGTTGAGGGTGACTCAGCCGGTGGTTCTGCGAAATCAGCACGAAATCGATCTACGCAAGCTATACTTCCAATGAGAGGAAAAATCCTAAATGTTGCAAGTGCTTCATCAGACAAGCTTTCTCAAAATCAGGAACTAAGTGACCTACTTCAAGCACTAGGTGTAAAAGCAAAAAATCAATTTGATTTAGCTGACCTTAGATACGGTAAAGTGATAATTATGACTGATGCAGATGTTGATGGTGCTCATATAGCCGCTCTTCTTATGACTTTCTTCTATCAGGAAATGCCACAGCTAATAGAGGCAGGAAGGCTATTCCTAGCACAACCTCCACTTTATAGAATGATGCAGGGAAGTAAGACATTTTACGCACAAGATGATAAGCACAGAGAGCAACTGTTATTGACCGAATTTAATCAGGGTACAAAAGTTGAAATAAGCAGGTTTAAAGGACTTGGTGAAATGCCACCATCGCAGTTAAAAGAGACTACTATGAACCCAAATACCCGCAGATTATTAAGGGTTAACCTTCCAAAAAGAGACCTAGATGGTGCAGATAAGAGACGAGAAGCTGATAGGCTAGTCACAACGCTGATGGGTAAAAAACCAGAACTTAGATTTGGCTACATAAGAGAACATTCAGAGGATGTTTCATCACAATTAGACATCTAACAGACCCCATTTAAATTAACTAAACCGAACTGACAAGCTTTGCTAAAACATCCGTTACTTGGTCTGGCGCTTCCATCGATGTTAAATGTCCTACATCAGGTAATATTGTTAAATTAGAGTGACTAAACAAGCTATCTAACTCTTCTGAAAAATAAGTTGGTGTTAATTGGTCTTCATCCCCAACCAATATCTCTACTGGCATATTGGCATTCTGTGCAAAAGTTCTAAAATCTGGCCGCCCCATAATTGCCTCTTGTTGTAGCGTAAAGTTTACTTGACCAACATCAGCAGCCATTTCAATAACACTTTGGACGAGGCTTTCATTTTTTAATGCATTTGTGGATAACAAACTTGGTAACAGACGCGGAGTTACCCCTTTGAATTTTCCTAATTTTGATAATTCAATAAGAGCTCTTCTTTGCTTTTTTTTTTCTTCTGTGTCCGCTCTTCCACTTGTAGAAAGCAAGCCCATAGCGATTACTTTTTCAGGTGCCAGATGTGCAACCATTTGGGCGACATATCCACCCATTGATAAACCGCAAATCACAAACTGTGATGACTCATTTCTGACAATATTTTCTGCCATATCCAAAATAGAACTCATGCCCAGCGTGTTGGCAATTTCAATATCACAGATATTTTCTAGTGCATAAATCTGGTTTTTAAATAGCTCCCTTGTGCAAAGTAACCCTGGAACCAAAATTAGTTTTATCATAGTTAAATTCCTAAAGAAAAAATTATTGCAAAAGTTTCTCACTTTATAAAATCAGATACTTGACCAGAATACCAGAATCAGAGTATCTGTTATCACAATTTTTCGTTGTATTTTTAACATAGATATTTCTAGGAAAAAACAAATTTCCATTTCATTTAGAGAACTCGGTCTAAGCGCAAAATTATGTAATGCTGTTTCTGCACTTGGATATAAGCAACCAACTCCAATTCAAGAAAAAGCAATACCCGTTGTTTTAATGGGACGAGATGTAATTGGCTCTGCCCAGACAGGCACCGGAAAAACAGCTTCATTCACATTACCAATGATTGATATTTTAGATGCAGGTATTGCAAAAGCAAGAATGCCACGCTCCTTAATACTGGCCCCCACTCGTGAACTGGCAGCACAAGTCGCAGAAACCTTTGAAAATTTTTCTGCAAACCATGAACTCTCTAAGGCATTACTTATAGGCGGAGTAAGTTTTTCAGATCAAGAAACAGCGTTAGAAAAGGGTGTAGACGTGTTGATTGCAACACCAGGAAGGTTACTTGACCATTTTGAAAGAGGAAAAGTTCTTCTCCAAGACGTAAAGGTTCTCGTCATAGATGAAACAGATAGAATGCTTGATATGGGTTTTATACCAGATGTTGAACGAATTGTTTCCTTGCTTCCTAAAATTCGTCAGACTTTATTTTTTTCTGCTACTCTTTCTAATGAAATACAGAAAATTGGAGAGCAATTTGTATTAAATCCTAAAATAATTGAGGTCGCAAAAGCCGCACAAACAGCTCCCACCATCTCCCAAAATATTTGCAAGACCACACCAAAACTTAAACAAGAGCATTTGCGAGAATTACTTCAGAATGAAAACATTAACAATGCAGTTATTTTTTGTAATCGTAAAAAAGATATTGCTTCATTAGTCAAGAATCTTAAAAATCATGGATTTAATGTGGCCGCCTTACATGGTGATATGACACAATCTATGAGGCTTTCGACGTTAAAAGCTTTTAGGGATGAAAAAACTAAATACCTTATAGCATCTGATGTTGCGGCACGGGGCCTTGATATTCCATCTGTTAGCCATGTTTTTAATTACGATGTACCTTCAAATGCTGAAGACTATGTCCACCGCATCGGTAGAACCGGCCGAGCAGGAAGAACCGGACAGGCTTTTACTTTCATTGCAGATAGTGATGATGAAAAATTTTTATTGGCAATTGAACAACTAATTTCTATTTCCATACCAGAACATACTGCAACATTCAATGACACGAATTTAAGCAAAAAAAATAATTCACACAGCAAGGGTTCAAGAAATAAGAGCATATCAAAAATAGCTGGGAGACACGAAAAAACTGTAGTAAATGAATCTCAAAAACCAATAAAAACACGACGAGGTAGTGAAAAACGACCACCAGATTGGATAGGTGGTAATGGGTTTTGTGATTTAGAGAGCGCTCCCGATTTTTTGCTTTAAATAGACCTTACAAAATTTTTTCTATTACTTATATAACTGACTAATTATCTTTGGATTCTAAAGACTTTTTTACTACCTCTGATAAATCAGACGAAAGATTGTTCTCATTCAATTTTTTTAAGATGTTGAGCATTAATCTCTTTCTTTCAGAGGAAAAATTAGCAAATCTGGTTAATGGCAAAGCTAGTTTTGCAGAAATCTGAGAATTCTTTTTATCTATTTTTAATACTTGTTCTGCCAAAAATTCGTAACCACTGCAGTCATTAGCATGAAAGTGAACCGGATTTCCGTTTGCAAAACTGCCAATAACAGCACGAAGTTTATTTGGACTATTTACATCAAAGGAAGGATGTTTCATAAGTTCTCTGCATTTTTTTACTGTTCCTTTAACTGCAGAGGATGACTGCCAAATAAACCAATTTTCCATTACGAGCGAGTTGGTTTTCCAATTATGATGAAAACGTTCCAAAGCAATTTCACGACTGGGAACATCGATATGGTTCAAAGCGCCAATAGAACCCTTAACAAGGGTCATATTGAATGAAGAAACTTGTTGCAATGCTAATTTTTGTGCAATTTCCATCCCACCTAACATACCCCACGCTAATAGCTGATTATGCAGACTTCTACCAGATGAATCCATAGTATCAAAATGTGAAATCTTTATATCGAGTTTTTTTTGAAGATATTTTTGAATATGTAAACTCATTCGTTTTAAAACATTTTGTTTTGCCAAAAATATTCTTGGAGGATCTGGCTCAACAACTTTGGTCAATAAAACTGACTGACTTGGCGGAAGTAACAGGAGTGCCTTCAAGGCATTATTTAATTTTTCATTTTTTAATGATTTTAAAAGAGCATCAGATAACCGTAACTCAAGTTTGGTATCTTTATCGTCCTTATAATCCTGTGTGATAACATTGCTATATAATAATTGCATGGAATCCCAGATTACAAATGGGTCACTATCACACGATATTAGATGAATATAATCATCAATAGTTCTGTCATCATAAAGATTAACCGGCGCAGAAAATCCCCTTAAATAAGAAGGTGTCGCATCTAACAAATCATTAGTTCTTGATTTATCGGCAGATTTTATAGAAAGTACCGTTTTTTCTTCATTTATGATAACAAGAGGCTCTGCACCCATTTTTTGTCCATTTATGATAAGAGAGAGAGCGTTACCTGTTTTGTCATTTAAGGAAAACCTAAATGGTATCATCATAGGTTGATAATGTTCTCCACCATTTTCAGGCTTTTTTTGAACTATCATCATTTCTATTTCTGAAGCTCCTTTATTTCTTATTATTTGAAGAGAAGGCGTTCCTAGTTGCTGATACCAATAGGAAAATTTGGATAAATCCAAATGATTGGCATCTTCCATGGCCTTCAGAAAATCGTCACATGTTACAGCTTGTCCATCATGTCTTGTAAAATAAAGAGCAACTCCTTTTCTAAAACCATCTTTGCCAAATATGCTTGCTAACATTCTGATTACCTCAGCGCCTTTTTCATAGATGGTAGGTGTATAGAAATTATTTATCTCGGAATAACTCTCGGGCCTAATAGGGTGTGCCATTGGACCAGCATCCTCTGGAAACTGCACAGAGCGCAATAAACTGACGTCTTCAATACGTTTTACGAATTCATCATGTAAATCGGCGGTAAAACATTGGTCGCGATATACTGTTAGTCCCTCTTTGAGAGTCAATTGAAACCAATCACGACAAGTAACTCTATTGCCAGACCAATTATGAAAATATTCATGTGCTATTATAGACTCAACTCTTAATAAATCAGAATCACTCGCTGTTTTTTCATCCGCAAGGACAAATTTGCTATTAAAAATATTAAGGCCTTTATTCTCCATTGCACCCATATTAAAGTGACTTACAGCAACAATTTGAAATAAGTCTAGATCATATTCTAGCCCATAAGTTTCTTCGTCCCATTTCATTGATTTTTTAAGTGACTCCATAGCATGAGAAGTCAAATGCGAATTGCCATGTTCAACATAAATATTCAATTTTACTCTTCGCCCAGAGACAGTGATGAATATATCTTCAACTTTCTCCAGATCACCGGCGACAAGTGCAAACAAATAACTCGGTTTTGGGAATGGATCGTTCCAGACAGCAAAATGTCTTTCATGCCCAATCTTTCCGGATGCAATCAAATTCCCATTACTAAGTAGGTTTTTGTAACTAATATCTGCTTCTATTCGAGTGGTAAATACACTCATCATATCAGGTCTATCTGGATAATAACAAATACGTCTAAAACCCTCTGGTTCACACTGGGTGCAGATCATATCACCAGATTTATATAGTCCTTCTAATGTAGTATTTTTAAAAGGATTACATAATGTAACTATTTCGATTTCATTAGAAGCACAGGATAAGTTAAATATTAATGAATCCTCATTTTTTTGAATATCGCTAATTTGTTGGGTTACATTGTTAATGACAACATTTTTTAAATCCAGGTTTTGTCCATGTAGAAATAACGGTGGCAAGCTATTTGAATTTGAGGCTTCAATATTCATTTTCACAGTTGTTCTTGCAAAATTAGAATATATTTGAACTATCAAATGAGTTGATATAATATCCCAGCCAGTAGGAGTATACCCATCGCGCTTTACCAACAATTGGCTCATAATTAATTGCTTTCACGAGTATTCGTATAAGCTAAAACACAATGCTCATAACAATATGGCTTTCCAGGTTCTATTGGCTCTCCACAGAAGGAAAAGTCTGTTGTTTTAGGGTCTCCAGACGGCCATACACATTTAGAACGAGACCAGTTGATTTTTCGAAGTGCAAGACGCAAAGGTAAATCGGAATTTATTTCTTCTGTCTTCTTTGATTTGGCGCGCGCTGAAGAGCCAGACGCAGAAATAGGAGATTGTCTTTTTGGAAGACCAAGTCTATGGGCTTTTCCCGCGACGGCATTTCTAGTAACACCAAGCTTTTCTCCTATTTGAGAAATTGAAAGTCCCTCATTCCAAAGATTTTTTAGCGTTTCAAGGCGCTCTTCTGTCCATCCCTTTTCATCTTTCATTTCATCACTGTCTTTCTTAAGCAAATTTCCGATTCAATCTAAATATATTTATGCAAAACCAACTATTACAGTATTGTGGTTAATTCAAGTCTTAAATGCACCTATAAAATCTGCTATAAATGAAACCTGATAGTCCAACATATGTTTACCATAATGAATTTTCATACCGGACCTCCTAGCAGCGCTAAGTAGTTTAGTTTCCTGAGGTTTCATAATAATGTCACAAACAACACAGTCTGGCTTTAAAGATATGATTGGGAAAGGAAGAGGGTCATCTGATTTCATTCCAAGAGAAGTGGCATTTATAACAAAATCATACTCTGCATAATCAATATGTTCTCTTTCTATAGCTTTAATTTTGTCAGTTTCTCTCACTGACTTCACAGTCTGCACAACTTTTTCCGCTTTTTCAAAACTCCTATTTGTAATATTCAATGACTTTATTGGCTCAGTAATAAGTTCTACCGCAAGCGCTCGGCTTGCGCCACCTGCTCCAACTATCAATATTTCTTTATCTTTCAATAAATGTCCATAGTCCTTTAAACCAGCAACAAATCCAATGCCATCAAAATTATCACCATGAAGAATTCCCTCCTTTTCAAATCGTATTGCATTAACTGCTCCAGTAGCTTTACCACCAGCACCTAACTTGTCACATAATTTAGCAATTTCCACTTTATGGGGAATTGTAACAACTCCTCCACGTAAATTTTTAATACCACGCATAGAATACACACAATCCTTCAAATGAGAAGGCGGTACATCGATAGGTATCATCACACTGTCTATCCTTAACTCTTTAAATTT
The DNA here is from genome assembly GCA_902573725.1 of uncultured SAR116 cluster alpha proteobacterium. Taxonomy (GTDB): domain Bacteria; phylum Pseudomonadota; class Alphaproteobacteria; order Puniceispirillales; family Puniceispirillaceae; genus UBA5951. The sequence goes on along the minus strand of CACGLE010000014.1, from coordinate 12,279 downwards.
TTTATTAAAGAGGGTGGGTGCACGTACTTGCTCGGCTGGGTGCGCAAAAATAACAAAAAGTTTAGTAGTGCCTGATATAGACATATTAATATTTTGTTCGCTCATCATTTCTATTTAAATTAATCACATTTCTTCATCTGGTTGAAAGTTTAGAGAGGCTGAATTGATGCAATATCTTAATCCGCTTGGAAGAGGCCCATCAGGAAAAACGTGACCTAGGTGAGCATCACATTTTTCGCAATGGACTTCCGTCCTTTGCATCATTAAGCTTAAATCTTCTTTTTCTCCTACAAGCTCTGAATTTGGTTTTGTAAAACTTGGCCATCCGCTTCCTGATTCAAACTTATCACGGCTGTGAAATAAAGGAGACCCGCAACAAATGCAATGGTAACTGCCATTCGCATGATTGTCCCAATATTTCCCTGTAAATGCCCTTTCAGTTCCTTCTTGGCGCGCAACATAATAGCTTTCAGACGATAGTAACGATTTCCATTCTTCGTCTGATTTTACAACTTTATCACTCATCTAAATCACCTCTTTTTTATACTTTTCCACAATTTAGTTGATGTCACAGGCATATCAATATGCGCCAATGATAATGCGTCACAAATTGCTGATATTACCGCTGGTGGTGCTCCAATGGTGCCCGCCTCTCCAACTCCCTTTACACCAAGATAATTATTCTTACATTTGGTATTTTTTAAGTGGTGAGTAATCATCGTAAAATTATCTGCACGAGGCAAGGTATAATCCATTAAAGACCCCGATAGGCACTGACCTGTTTTATCATATACTAAATTTTCATATAAAGCTTGACCTACCCCTTGAGCAATACCTCCATGTATTTGACCCAATAGTGTATCGGGATTGATAACCTCACCTACATCATCAGTAACAGTATATTTTTTAATCATAGTAACAAGGGTTTCTTTATCAATTTCGACCTCAACAACATGGCACCCATAAGGAAAACTAGGCCCCTGGGTTGTATAAAAATGTTTAAGATTGAATGGATGAACCCCGCCATTGTTAGAAAGAATTTTAGAGAGATACTCTATCGAAATAGTTTTATTTGTATTAACCCGCCTAAATATTCCATCCTCAAATTCCATCTCATTTAAGTCACATTCAAGAAACTCAGCTGCAAAAGGCTCAGCTTTTTTTAATATTTTTTCCGCTGCCTCTGCTGTTGCGGATCCTTGAATTACAGTCATTCTCGCACCTCCTGTATTTCCAGATGGAGAAATTCGGGAGTCACCTTGAATAACTCTAATTTTTCCTGCGTCGTATCCTAATCTATCTGAAAAAATTTGTGTAAGCGTTGTTTGATGACCCTGCCCATTTTCCATTTGTGCTGCATAAATAATTACATCTCCGTCTCTGTTGAAACGAATATCAACCCCCCCATCTTTTCCATTTCCACAAGACTCCAGATAAAGTGCGATCCCCAGTCCTCTTAAAAAACCATTCTTTAAGCTATTTTCGTATCTATCTTTAAATCCCTCTACATCAGCATTTCTTAGTGCATCATCAAATAATGCTGGCATATTTCCTGAATCGATAGTACCACTGCAAACAGTTTTATAGGGTATTTGCTCTGGTTGAATTAAATTCGCTTTTCTAACCCCCACTCTGTCAATTTGAAGAACAAAAGCAATTTTATCCATCAAGCGTTCCATGATATAATTTGCTTCTGGGCGCCCTGCTCCTCTGTAAGCATCTATTGCAGGAGTATTTGTTACAACTCCAATAACTTCTAGACTCACATTCTGAATATCATACAGTGTCGTTAATGTACGACTAGTAGATTTAGTAGGCACATAAACCCCAAAATTAGATAACCAACTCCCAAGATTTGCTTGATTTTTAAATTGAATGGCTTTGATTTTTCCACTTTTTGTCACTAAAGCTTTTGCATGGCTTTTTATATCACGACCTTGCAAGTCACTTATAAAGCCTTCTGTGCGATCTTGCCGCCATCGGACTGCTCTATTAAGTTTTTTAACTGCCCAACAAACACATAACTGCTCTGGATGCAAAAAAATCTTGTATCCAAAGCCTCCTCCAACATTACCTGAACGCAAATGAACTTTTCTACTATCTAAATTCAAAGCTTCCGCAATTTGTTTTGAAAGGCTCACTGTTCCTTGTGTTCCACACCAAATTAATAATTCATCCGTTTCATCTGATTCTGGATGTGGCATTGCTATTATCTGCCGCATTTCCATTGCGTTTGGAGCAATCCGGTTATTTAAAACAGATAATTCAACTATTCTGTCTGTTTTTAAATCTGCTGTATTAAACTCGCGCAAGGCTTTTTCATAATTACCAACTCTCCAATGAAAAACCTTGTTGCCTGGATAATCAGGATAAAGTTGTGGCGCATTCGCTTCTAATGCACTATCCACGTCAGTTATTGCAGGCAATGGTTCGTAATTTACCTCTATCAATTCAGCTGCATTGAGTGCTTGTTCTTTAGTAGTTGCCACAACCATTGCAATAATATCACCTACAGATCTTACTATACCTCGTGCCATTGGCGATCTTGTAGTTGGCACGACATCGCTGCCATCTGCGTTTTTCACCAAATCAAGACATTTAATCTCACCAACCTTTTCATGGTCTAATTCAAATTGTGTAGCTATGAGATGTACCCCTGGCAGTTTTGATGCTGCTTTAAAATCAATTGAATTTACAATTGCATGAGCATGTGCAGAGCGCAGGAAATGAGCTGATAATCCCTCACCGACATCAATATCATCCGTAAATTTCCCTGTGCCGGTAATAAGTACCCTATCTTCAACTCGTTTTACCGCTTGTCCAATTCCAAATTTCAAATATTAACTCCATATTAACTTTACTTATAGGCTGTTTTTTACCTGGTTACATGAAATCATGAAATAAAGCTGCTATCATTTTTACGAAAAATCTCGCCAACCAGAATAAATTCTAAATATTGTGGTGCACCAGCATAAACAGCCAAAGACAATTCCAATAGAGAAAAATAGGGATGGAAATAATAATATTAAAATAATAAAAAAAATTGTTTCACTACCCTCAATTAGCCCACTTAAATAATAGAAGCTTTTTTCACCGGTTGGTTTCTTGTTTTTTTTTGAAATTTTCTCCTGTAATATTCCATAAGCAAGAAAACTAGTTCCAGTTCCAACAAAACTAAAAATTATAAAACAAGCAACAAAACTGTTTTTATCATTAAAGACAGCAAACGCAAAAGGAATTGAGCTATAAATTATGAAATCAAAAACGATATCCAAGAATGCTCCACGATGAGTAGGTGTTTTCACCCGAGCAATAGCTCCATCTAAACCGTCCAATATACGATTTAAACTAAAAAATAAAAGCGCAAGTAAAAAATGTCCATATCCAACAAGGAGAGCGGCTACAATTCCAGTTATAAATCCTAATATGCTCACGGCGTCAGCAGAAACGCCAATTTTTACAGCAAAAATGGCCATTTTAGAAAGTAATGGCCTTGCAAACGGTGAAAGTGTTTTATCAAACATTTTTATATAACCAATGCCCAATCATTATTACTTCGCGAGTAATGTTTTGCCGGCAATGCAGAATTCACCCAAAGTTACCGTTAACTCATAATCAGCTGGCAACAAAATGTCTAATTCACCATATAGCAATGAGATAGCAATTGGTATTCCCGCTTTAACTATTCTTCCCTCTGATATGGGACTAGACAAATAACGCGCTAACGGACCACCCCATGCAATAATACATACCTCATTTTGAACATTTGAAGATAACGAATTGATGCCTTGTTTGATCGTAATTTCCCGTCTTGAATTCAAGCTATGTGCATTAGAAACCTCAAAAGGTAGAAACAAGCCATCAACGAACATATTTATATCAATTTTACCATTACATGGCATAAGAATAAGCCTGTTGGTGTGAATTTTTTGAGAAATTCTTATTCTTTTTTTACCAGAATTAGTGTCCACAAGCGTAACCAATCCGTCCATAGGTGCTAGAATATCTCCAGTCTCAACCTCCACAATGTCGGTATTTGGATGTTTTGTGACATAGACAATCCAAAGCAAACCTAAAAGACCAATCAACCCAAGTGGAAGCCATATAAACCCAAATAATATCACAGTCATTCCAGTAATAATTCGAACGGGCATACTTGGTGATTGTGAGTCTAATGACTCTTTAAAATATTCAGTTAGCGTATTCATTTAAATCTGACCAATAAAATTTTTCAATTAATACCTTCTTTTAAATTTAATCTGGTATAGCAAATATTTGATTAGGATAAATTAGGTCTGGGTTATTTATACGATTATTATTTCGTTTAAATATATCGACATAACGAACACCCTGTCCATAGGCTCTATAAGCAATCCGCCATAAGGCATCTCCCTTATGAATAACCAACATATCACTCCCGTCACTGCCAATTTCAAGAGACTCTGCACTTATTTTAATCTCGGTTACTTGCATAACCGAATCATCTTCATCCAACAAATCAGCGCGTAGATTATATGCTTTGTTAGGTTGCAGTGACGCCCTTGTAACCATACTCCATCGATGTACTTTATTGTCTTTCTCAGAAACATTCCACTTTATTGAAGCAATAAATTGATTGTCAAAATATGCACGCATAGAATTTCCTCCCCCAGCAAACCCTGACAATCTTAATTTTGATTTATCCTCCCAAGATAAACTTCTAATCTGAATAAATTCGTTTTCATTAGACAAACTAGAAATTTTATCTGCTTTATCCAGTACTGACGCAACAGAACGCAGCCTTCCTATATCTGAATCATCTTTGGAGGTTAGGGTTTTTTTGTTATCAGCGTTAACCTCTGGTGATTGCACGACTACCGGTATAGACGAATCTGATTTCGGGACAAATACCACAAACGGTTTTTCTTCCTTATTTTCTTCGATATCAATAACCACAGCTAAATCTGAAATCGTTGTATCTAATATTTTTGAAGAACTACCCATATTTGTAGTTTCTGGTGTCAATGGTAGATTCTCAGTATTATCCACCTCCTTCAAACTGCTTTCGGCTTTTTCAGACACCACTCTAAGTGACAGCCTTTCAGTTTCACTTTCGCCATCTTCGGGCTTAATTCCTAGTTGGATAAAATGAGAACCTGACTCGAATTGTGTTTCTGGAATGGCAACCCAATCACCATTTTTATTAATGGTGGTTTCGGCAATAATTATATCACCATTAAACAGAATTACAGTTTTACCAGGTGGCCCAATACCGCCAAAAACACTGGAGCCATCAGGGCTTACCTGCGCCATGGTAACTTGCAACCCAACCTTCAACTCCTCTAAGGTGTTTGGCTTTTCTTCAACTCTTTCAATTTCACTAATATTTTTACCCGCTTCCTCTTGATCAAATTTTCTACCTGTTTCTGCATTTTCGTTTAGTTTAATAACAAAAAATGCTGCAACAATACCTGCTACCAACAACACTATGAATCCAAATTTTGAATTTTTCATAAATTAGCTCCTAGCTAACAAAACTAAATTAATGATAAGATACATGTCTAATTATGGCAAAATTATAAATTTTTTATTTAGGATCAAAATGAAAACGATATGTATATTTGCTGGTGCAGCTAATGGTCTATCACCCCAGTTTTCGAAAGAAGCATTTCGCCTGGGTCAAATAATTGGAGCAAGAGGTCACAAGATTGTCTATGGCGGTGGTCGGACAGGGCTAATGGGCGCATTTGCGGACGGTGCTATATCGAGTGGTGGACATATAACAGGAATTATACCAAAGTTTTTAGAATCTCAGGAAATTGGGCACAAAGAAATAACGGAATTAATAATTACAAAATCGATGCATGAACGAAAAAGCTTAATGTATAAAAACACAACAGATTTCGTTCTACTTCCAGGCGGTCTAGGTTCTCTCGAAGAGACAATGGAGGTTCTGACTTGGTGCCAACTTAAAATATTGAATGCCAAGTTTCATGTTCTCGACCTTAATGATTTTTGGCAACCGATGAAACTACTACTAACTCATATAGCCCAGAATGGATTCATCCATAATACGAATTTAGAGTATGTATCATGGTCAAAGACTGCAGATGAATTGGTAGATAATCTTTAAGAAAGTCAAAATATAAAAAACACTTAAATTAGCGTATTTAAACAATGTGATATTATTGTATTTTATAAATAAATTGTCTATTGTTCCATTAATTTCAATACAGATTTTTTAAATTCTTGAAGCAACAAAGCTTAAACTAGCAATAAAAATGAAATTTTTTATTTTTGGGGGTCGTTCATGACAAAAATTAAGGTCTTAAATCCTATCGTAGAAATGGATGGAGATGAAATGACAAGAATCATCTGGCAGAAAATCAAAGATAAATTAATCCATCCTTATTTAGATGTAGAATTAAAGTACTATGACCTTGGGATTGAGGCTAGAGACAAAACAAATGACCAAATAACAATAGATGCTGCCGAAGCAATCAAAAAATATAGAGTTGGAGTTAAGTGCGCAACTATAACACCTGATGAACAAAGAGTTGAAGAATTTAGTCTAAAAAAAATGTACAAATCGCCTAATGGAACAATAAGAAATATTCTTGGGGGAACGGTATTTAGGCAGCCGATTATCGCAAATAATGTTCCAAGATTAGTACCAGGTTGGACAAAACCAATTGTTATTGGAAGGCACGCATTTGGCGACCAATACAGAGCAACTGATATGGTAATTAAGGGACCTGGAAAGCTCACGATGACATTCCAACCGGCTAATGGGGATGATGCTATCAGTCATGAGGTTTACGATTTTCCTGATGGTGGAGTTGCGATGGCTATGTATAACTTGGACGAATCAATCAAAGGCTTTGCAAGAGCGTGCATGAATTACGGCCTCGACTTAGGGTGGCCAGTTTATATGTCAACAAAAAATACTATTATGAAGGCGTATGACGGGCGCTTCAAAGATTTATTTGAAGAGGTATATCAAAACGAATTTAGAGTTAAATTTGACCAAGCTGGGCTTACATATGAGCATAGGTTGATTGATGATATGGTTGCTTGTGCTATGAAATGGAATGGAGGTTATGTTTGGGCATGCAAAAATTATGACGGAGATGTGCAATCAGATACGGTAGCCCAAGGATATGGCTCTCTTGGATTAATGACATCCGTATTGATGACACCAGATGGAGAAACAATAGAAGCAGAGGCCGCACACGGAACAGTAACAAGACATTATCGTCAACATCAAAAAGGTGAACAGACATCAACAAACCCAATAGCTTCAATATTTGCTTGGACGAGAGGACTCAGTTACAGAGGAAAGTTTGATAACACACCAGAAGTCATTGATTTTGCAGAAACACTTGAAAAAGTTTGTATTAAAACCATTGAAAGTGGCAGAATGACAAAAGATTTAGCTATTTTGATAAGTTCTAGTCAAATGTTCCAGACAACTGACCAATTTTTAGATACTCTTGATATTAATTTACAAAAAGCAATGGCATAATTTGAACCAATAAACAAAGAAACGAATAGTTTTAAACTTCGTTTATTTGTTTTGAAGAGACTAATTCAGTTTTAACAGCTTCGAATGCCTTAAATGCATCCTTTGGGTTGCTTCCACCAGCTTGAGCCATATCAAATCTACCTCCGCCCCCTTTTCCACCTACAGCCTCAGAAGCAATGCGAACCAATAAAACAGCATCTAGCTTTCCTTCGCAATCTGGCGATAAGGACACAACTATTGATAATTTGTCATCTTGAACAGAAATTAGACATATAACAGTAGTAACAGCATTTAAGCGCAATTTATCAGCAAGTGGCTTTAATTCTTTTGTTGGTAAATCTTCGAATATTTCGCCAATAAAGTTATATGGACCAACTTTTTCAGAACGACCTAAATCCCTAGCACCATTTCCAGTAGCGTTTTTTTGTCTTAATTGAGCAACCTGTGTTTCAAGCTTTTTCTTTTCGCTTAACAAGGCTGAGACCCTATCAGGAATAAGTTCAACTTTGGATTTTAACAAAGTTGCTGTTTTATTTAAGATTTCCTCTCTAGCCTCAAACCAATGTCTAGCGGAATTATGACTTACAGCCTCAATTCTTCTTATCCCACCAGCGACTGCAGTCTCAGAAATTATTTTTATTTGACCAATATCGCCAGTTCTTTTTACGTGTGTTCCGCCGCAAAGCTCTATCGACCAAGCTGATTTTCCTCTAGATTTATCAGGGTCACCCATAGTAACAACTCGCACTTCTTCACCATATTTTTCTCCGAATAAAGCTAAGGCACCTTCCGAGATGGCTGTTTTTGGTGTCATAATGCGGGTTTGGACAGGTGTATTCATTTGAACCTGATTATTAACGATATCTTCAATAACCACCAATTGCTCTGGACTAACAGGCGCGTTGTGCGAAAAATCAAACCTTAATTTATCCGGAGCTACAAGAGAACCTTTCTGAACCACATGCTGTCCTAATGTAAGCCGAAGTGCTTCATGCAATAAATGCGTTGAACTATGATTAGAGCGTAATTTATCTCTCCTGTCCGAATCTACATTCATTTGTATTGGCTGATCAACTGACAATGAGCCTTTAGAGAGCTTGCAATGATGCAAAAATAAAGAAGATATTTTTGTAGTATTTTCGACATAGGCAAATCCTTCTGACCAAGAAAGGTAGCCAGTATCTCCTAATTGGCCGCCAGACTCTGCATAAAAAGGTGTTTGATTAGTAATGACAATCGCTTTTTCATCTTTTGAACAAATATTTGTCTCTTCATTATCTAAAATTATATTTGTTACTATACCCTGAGATGATACCTGACCGTATCCTAAAAACTCAGTACTTCCATTTCTATCCGCCAGTTCTAAAAATAATCTACTTTCTTTCTTGCTTCCAGAGCCTGTCCATGCTGCGCGAGCCGCATTTTTTTGCGCCAACATGGCCTTTTCAAAACCGTCTATATCCACCTGCCAGTCATGCCCCCTTAAATAATCTTGCGTAAGGTCTAAAGGGAAACCATACGTATCATAAAGTTTAAATGCAGTTGAACCGGATAAAATATTATTTTTACTCAAGTCTCCCATTTCTTCCTGAAGAATTTTTAACCCACGTGACAATGTATCTTTAAAACGAGTTTCCTCTGTTTCGATTGTTTGAGAAATCAATGACTCAGCCTGTTGTAGCTCAGGATAATGTCCACCCATCTCTTGCACCAAACTACTAACCAACCTGTGCATAACTGGCTTCTCACATCCCAACTGATGCAAATGTCTCATAGCACGCCTCATAATTCTGCGTAACACGTAACCTCTACCCTCATTAGAAGGCAAAACCCCATCTGCAATTAAAAAACCCACAGAACGAATATGATCAGCAACAACGCGGTGTGAAACAGAATGTTTGCCGTCAATATCAGTATTGGAAATTTGAGCAGATGCCTTCACAAGAGCACGCATGAGATCAATATCGTAATTATCGTGTTTGCCCTGCAACACAGCAGCTATTCGCTCGAGCCCCATGCCTGTATCTATAGAGGGCTTTGGAAGATTTATTCTTCCTTTTTCAGTTTGTTCATATTGCATGAAAACAAGGTTCCATATTTCAATGAACCTATCTCCATCCTCATCTTTTGAACCAGGCGGACCTCCATTTATATGCTCTCCATGATCATAAAAAATTTCTGAACATGGCCCACAAGGACCAAGCTCCCCCATAGACCAAAAATTATCTAATGTACTAATACGAATTATCTTATTATCACTTAGGCCTGCAATTTTTTTCCATAGTGAAATTGCTTCTTCATCCTCATGATAAACTGTTACCAAAAGTTTTTCTGGATTAAGTTCATATTCTTTTGTAATGAGATTCCATGCAAGTTCTATTGCATTATCTTTAAAATAATCGCCAAAGGAAAAGTTTCCCAACATCTCAAAAAAGGTATGATGCCTCGCCGTATAACCAACATTTTCGAGGTCGTTATGTTTACCTCCTGCCCGCACACATTTTTGAGAAGTAACAGCACGTTTATAATCAAGCTGTTCTATTCCAGTAAATACGTTCTTAAACTGAACCATACCAGCATTTGTAAACATTAATGTAGGATCATTATGAGGTACGAGTGAACTAGAGCTAACTTCATTATGACCATTCTTTAAAAAATAGGATAAAAATGTTGACCTAATATCATTTACATTCGACATAGAAAATTCTTACTCTCATTTCTACCACAAATAAAAAAACGGAAGCGAAAATTTTTCGCTCTATGCTTTTTACGGTAAATAATATAAATATGTCTAGGATATAATCCAGACATTCAAAAGTTATATATTCAATATAAGATATCTTATGTCAAAAAAGTCAAAAAATAAGCAAACTTTTTAAATACATTTATAATGTTTTAAGTTAAATCACACGTTTTTATTATAAAAGTGATTTTTAATTAAACTTGCTATTCAACTTCAATTATTGTGTCATCAAGCATTTGACTTTGAACTAAACCTGCATTTTGTCGTATCGCAAGTTCTAACTTATCAGCAACTGACTGATTTTCTAACAAATATATTTTAGCATTTTCCCGACCTTGACCAATTCGCTGAGAATCATAAGAATACCAAGAACCTGATTTTTCTACCAACCCTGCGGCAACACCTAAATCAATTAATTCTCCAGTTTTTGAAATACCTTCTCCATACATAATATCAAATTCCACCTGCCTAAAAGGTGCTGCTACTTTGTTTTTGACTACCTTTACACGGGTCTGATTTCCAACAACCTCATCCTTGTCTTTAATGGAACCAATTCTTCTGATATCTAATCTAACAGAGGCATAAAATTTTAGAGCATTCCCACCAGTTGTTGTCTCAGGACTCCCGAACATAACTCCAATTTTTAACCTTATTTGATTTATAAAAATCACTAAACAATTTGACTTAGCTATAGAAGAGGTCAATTTGCGTAAAGCTTGACTCATTAAACGAGCTTGAAGACCAACATGTGTGTCTCCCATCTCACCTTCAAGTTCAGCTCTTGGCACAAGAGCTGCAACAGAGTCAACAACAAGCACATCTACCGCACCAGAACGAACCAATGTGTCAGCAATTTCTAAGGCTTGTTCACCAGCATCTGGTTGAGATATTAACAAGTTATCTAAATCCACCCCTAGTTTCTTAGCATAAACCGGATCTAAAGCATGCTCCGCGTCAACAAATGCACAATTCCCACTTTCTTTTTGTGCTTGTGCAACTGCATGTAAAGCTAATGTAGTTTTGCCAGAAGACTCCGGTCCATATATCTCTATAATTCTGCCCTTTGGAAGTCCACCAATACCAAGTGCAATATCTAAACCAAGTGACCCAGTCGAAATAGCTTGGACATCATCCACCGAATCGTTTTGACCGAGACGCATGACAGAACCTTTACCAAAAGCTTTTTCGATTTGACCAATCGCTGCCTCTAGAGCTCTTGATTTATCATCACTTACCATTTTCATTTCCACTACATTGTTACTCAAAATTTCCTCCATAATGCATAGCTTAACGTTATTGTCTAGAACTGAATTTTTTTTACAAATGTTAAAAAAAACAGAAAATTTATTTATTTGTACCTGTTTTGTTCTTTATTTTTGTACCTGTTTTGTTCTTTCTTTGCAATAGGTTTTTCAGAGTAGGGATTTTTCATCAAATTTAAAGTTTGGACTAGATTAATAATCCAACCAAAAAAATATTTGTTTACTTATGTTTAATCGTCTCTATGCACACGTTCCATACGTTCATGTAATTCTTGTGCATGCAAACTTAAAGACGCAATAGGTCTGGCTTCTAATCGTGAAAGACTAATGGGCTCCCCTGTATCGTCACAATAACCATAACTTCCATCATCAATTCGTCTCATAGCCGAATCAATTTTTTGCAATAATTTACGTTCTCTATCTCTTGTTCTTAGGTCAAGTGCTGCATTGCTTTCTATCTGGGCACGGTCCATTTGGTCAGGCCGGTGAAGATTTTCTGTAGATAAATTAGCGATCGTTTGATTCGCGTCATCCAATAATTCTGCCCTCCAACGCAATAATTTCTGACGAAAATACTCAATTTGCTTAGGATTCATAAATTCTTCATCTGTACTAGGTTTATAACCAATTGGCAATTGTACATTTAACTTGTTTTCGTTAGTAATTTTTGAAGCCCCACTACTTTTCTTCGTTTTAAGAGATGATCCATCCATCATTATCCCCCCCCAAAAATAATAAACCATTTAAATATTTTGAAAGTTCGCAAAGTA
>CACGLE010000013.1 GCA_902573725.1 uncultured SAR116 cluster alpha proteobacterium | reverse complement strand
ATGCTGGGGACCATAAGGCTAACATTATTGTTGTGACCCACGGTTCAGACACAGACGCATTTTGGGGTGTGGTTCGAAATGCCGTTGAGGCAGCTAAAGAAGATACGGGTGCTAATGTTCAGTATAGGAATCCACCAACAGGAGACCTAAACGAGATGGCTTCGTTAATTGAGGCTGCCATAGCTCAAAATCCAGATGGGATTGTTGTATCAATTCCAGATGCAAATATTTTAGGTGGGCCTATCAAAGCAGCAGTTGATGCTGGTATCCCAGTCATTTCGATGAATTCAGGCGCTGGTGTTTCTAAAGAATTAGGGGCAATTATGCACGTTGGACAGCCTGAATATGAAGCTGGCCTTGGTGGCGGTGAGCGTACAAAAAGCTTGGGTGGCTCAAAAGGAGTTTGTTTCAATCATGAGCCATTCAATTCAGCGTTATTAGACAGATGCCAGGGTTTTGCAGATGGATTAGGGGAAGATTTAAATATGGTTGAGGTTTCAACAGATTTTGACGATATTAAAAACACAGTTATCGCTTACTTAACCTCTAATTCAGACACAGGTGCTGTAATGGCTGTTGGCCCAACCGGTTGTGATCCAACAATTGCTGCACTTGAGGAAATCGGTAAGGCTGGTGATATTGTGTTGGGATGTTTTGACCTCGGCCCTGCAATTGTTGACGGTATCGTTGGTGGTACAGTGCACTACGCGATTGACCAGCAGCAATTTTTACAAGGTTATATTCCTGTTGTGGTCCTTCACTTAAATCATAGAAATGGAACACTACCTGGTAACTCAATCAACTCAGGTCCAGGATTTGTAACAACTGCTAATATTGAGCAAGTGAAAGCACTTGCTGGTGTAGAGCGCTAAAATAATCTCTTTTAGAGAAGGGTGGACGCTTTCATTGTGTCCACCTTTTTTATTTCTTTTTTAAGGTTTTTTTGTTTATGGAAGATGAACGTTTAAGGAAGGTAAGCTCACTACAGAGTTTTGTTTCTCGTCCAGAACTTGGTTCTGTTTTTGGATTGGCCATTATTGTCGTAACTTTTATGTCTCTTACCACTGTGAGCGGAACGTTTTCAGCTATGTGGACAAATCCTATTGGCATACAAGCTTGGGTTGAACTGGCGGCATTTGTCGGTATTTTAGCTATTGGCGCTTCTTTACTAATGATAGCAGGTGAATTTGACCTAAGTATGGGAGCAAATATAGCCTTGGCGGGTCATTCGTTTGCCTTGTTATTAACCTTTGGTGTTCCCGTTTTACCCGCAATACTTATTACATTTATTGAATTAGCATTTTTGGGTTTTATAATGGGGACCATAGTTGTTAGAACCGGTCTTCCTAGTTTTATAGTAACGCTCGGTTTTTGGTTTGCGAGTAGGGGGTTTGCCGTTTTTCTATCGCAAACACTCGTAAATCAATCTCGTCTATCTGTTAAGCCATATCTCAAACCCCCCGCTGGCGGTGGTGAAGACCCTACATTGATCGACAACATATTTGCTTTTGATAAGGCATTCGGACTTCCCTTTGATGCCGAAGTATATTATTTCGCCATTCTTGTGATAATAACCGCTTTCATGCTACATCGAACTAGATTCGGCAACTGGATATATGCGTCAGGTGGCGATGCACAAGCTGCGAGAGCGGTTGGTGTACCAGTAAATCGAGTTAAAATAAGTTTATTTATGATTTCAACTTGCTTGGCGTGTTTATTAGGCGTCTTAACTGTTATGACTTCGGGGGCATCAGATCCAAAGGCAGGAGACTTTCGCGAATTACATGCTATAGCGGCGGCAGTTATAGGTGGTTGCGCACTCATGGGAGGATATGGCTCTGTTATAGGCGCCGTTCTCGGAGCATTTATATTTGCAATTGCTAGTAGAGGAATAAACTTCGTTCCATTCATCGATAATAATTTGTTCAGGGTTATGCTAGGCATGATGGTTCTTGGTGCTGCTCTTCTAAATCAGTTTTTGAGAAACAGGGTTTTAAGAGGGTGACATGACGCCAACTATACAATTAAACGGAGTATCAAAATTTTTTGGAAATATAATAGCCTTGAAGGATATTTCTTTTGAAGCCCATCAGGGTGAAGTAACAGCTTTATTGGGAGATAATGGTGCTGGAAAATCTACATTAATCAAGTGTCTTTCTGGAGTTCACGCTCCAGATGAGGGTGAAATTATTATCGAAGGAAAGCCAGTTAAATTTAGCTCTCCTCGCCAAGCTGCCGCTGCTGGCATAGGGACAGTCTATCAAGATTTAGCGTTACAACCACTAATGAGTGTATCTAGAAATTTTTTTTTAGGTCGCGAAATAAACAAAGGGTTATTTTTAGATTTAGATGAAATGAGCGAAATTACCAAGCGAGAGATGGCAAAACTTGGAATTGATGTTGCAGATCCAAATCAACCTATTGGAACGTTATCAGGGGGTCAGAGACAAACACTTGCAATATCTCGAGCCATTTATTTTGGAGCAAAAGTCTTGATACTTGATGAGCCGACTTCCGCACTCGGACAGAAACAACAATTAGAAGTATTGAGGACAATCAATGAAGTCCGAAATAGGAAAGACATTGCAATAATTTTTATTACTCATAACGACCTGCATGCACGATTAATTGGAGACAGATTTACATTTCTAAATAGAGGGCGAATTTTAGCAAACGGAAATCGCGAAGCTATTGATACTGATAATTTAAGAAGTTTGATGGCAGGTGGCGCAGAATTAGCCGAACTAGAAGCCGAATTAAAAAATTAAACTATTTGGAGCTCGGAGAAAAATTTTTATATCGTTCGTTAGAAAAACTGGATATTTTGATTGTTATTTAATCATAAATAACCCCACCTTCATTTTAAAAATTGCAGGGTGGAGATTCTGCACATTATCTTAACTCAGGTAATAAATGTTATAAGGAAAACAATGATGCAAAAATATGTACTTCTGGCAAGAGTGAGTAATGAGTTTGCTTCTGCAATGCTAAACAAACCACAAGATCGCCTTGAAATTGTTAGGCCAATTTTAAACGCGTTAAATATAGAGGTATGTGAATTTCTCTTTACATCCGATAGTAATTTTAATTTTGTTGGAATTTTAAAAGCTAATTCAGATGATGATGTGGAGGCCTTGAAAAATATTGTTTTTGCGAGTGGAAACTTTTCTGAATGCAATTGGATACGTGCTTATGAATCATCAGAATATAAAAATGTATTTGAAAAAGGTTCCCAAGTTATGGATAGCTATGTTTCTTCCATGGTGGCGGCAGGAAACCCGAAGTGAGATATTCTAGATGTATTAATTTTACTCTCCTCGCTCCATCAATATGGCCGTTAATAGAGGCCTTTTCAAAAACAGAAAAAAAAGAGGGATATGAACGCTATTTATGCAAAACGAGTCAAAATACGGGCATAATATATGAGGTTTTCTTGAATAAAAAAATTGCTTCAGAGAAGTTAGATGTTTTGTTAGGCGCACAAGCTCTAAAAGAGCAACTTTTGGCAAAAATTGCTGTCTCGGAAGGTGAAATTATTTAGAGATGAATTTTTTACGTCTAAATTAATTTCTAACCTCATTAGTTGATATTTTATGCATGTAGTTTGTTTGTTTTTATACATCTGCTGCCACCAAACTTTATGTATGGGAGTCTTGCGTGAATATCGTAAAACATTTCTTCTTGACGAGACTTGCATTGTTCCAAGGAAGGTTTGGGACCTTTTACGTCTTCGAGCAATACGCATTGACCTCCAATAAAACCACACACCACTAATTGAGCAACGAACATATAATTCTCCTTTAAAATTAATATATACGTTTACTTTTTGTGAAAGATGAGTGCTTAATTTGCCCAATCATGGTGCAAAAATTGCACATTAGCAATTTGGAACATAGATATTTAACATGTTTTCGTTTTAAATGAGAGGTTCGAAGTATTTAGTTGATACCTGCTTCTAGGGATACAATGGTGCTAGTTGAATATAAGGCAATTTGTTAGTCTAAATATTCAGAATGAAAAACCTGATTGATTCTATTCTCTCAGAAAAGTTTATAACCGGTTCAAACTTCTTCGTAAACGGCAGAGAATTAATGCACTAGAAAACACGTTTCTATAATTGATGAATACAGGTGTTGACGGTATTGATAAAGTTTTCTGTTCGAACGCCTTCGCTGCGTCTTTCACTTTGGAAATTTGAAATAAAAGTTCCAGCGATATTTTTCGATGGAACTGCGAAAGCTCTAGCGCCACCAGAACCTAGGTGTCCGAATGCATCTGCAAATTCTGTAAACAGAGGTGTGCCGTCTGGAGGGTTTTTCATGAATCCCATAGCCATTGAAGTGGGTCTCTTCAGCAATCCGTCTTCTAAGTCCGACCATTGCAGTTTTAGAGCCTTTTTAACTGAAGAAGCGCTTAAAAGACGAATACCGTCTATTTCACCTCCATTTGCAATTAATGCATATATTTTAGCCATAGATCGAGCATCACCAAAACCTCCAAATGAAGGAACACCGGCCTTCTTGAAACGTAAAGAGTTTTGCTCGGTCGGCCCAAAATTTTTTGGGAAAGCTCTCCAGGCTCTCCTAACTGGGGAATCGGGATTTTTTCCAGCGCTGTGGATAGAGTCTGCAGGATTTGGAATAATCTCAGCGCAAAGAGCTAATTTCTCTTCTGGAACACCCAAATAATAGTTTACGTTTAATGGTTTAACAATCTCCTCACAAATGAATTTTTGAATAGTTTTACCTGTTACATTCTTAACAATCGCTCCGCAGATAAACCCAATGTTGATAGTGTTATATGCACCCTTTTGTTCCACTTCCCATTCTGGACGCTGCTCCTCGATAGCTCTTTGCATCGCCTTTGGATCATAAATGTCACCTGGTTTAGCATTTTCATTAGACCAAACTCCGCACCAATGAGATATACAATGTCTTACTTTAATATTTTGTTTATTGAACAAAGCAAATTCAGGCCAATAGTCACATACTGGTTTTTCAAGATTTAATTTTTGCCTATCTGCTAATATATGTATGGAAAGGGCACAAATAGACTTTGCTAAAGAATACATCAGGCAAAGAGTATTTTTATTCCAGGGTTTTGTTCTGTTTGCATCCAGGAACCCGCCCCATAAATCCACAACAGGTTTTCCATCATGGTACACACAAATTGCGCTACCTAGTTCACCATGCTTTAAGAAGTTTTCTTCAAACGATAATTTTACATCATTAAAGTTCTGATGGCAAAAACCAGCAACATTCAAATTCTCGGGTTTCATTGGGAACTCCTTAAACAAACTTTTACAGTATGAAATTGCTTAATCCACTTTCGGTAAAAACGATCAAAAAAGCTAAAACAAAATTAATAGAAAAAAGTAGAACCGATGTCCCATGATATATCATAAAACGTCGTTTACGAGTGTTCTCATTAAGTTTTTCATCATCCATGACCCCGTTTATTTTAGGAGTGACAATGAGTAAGTTTATTATGAAGCTAGCACTGATAAAAACGGATGATATTGATATCCAAAGTTGATTACTGAATGTTAGCAAATTACCGCTTATCCCAAAAATCAAACCTAGAATAAACATCTTGGGAAAGATAGTTCGTAAGAATGATGATAGATTATCACCATCTAGTGTTGAAATAGCACTTGGGGAAACTCCTGCTACGAAAAAAATCATTATACCAAGCAGTATGGAATAATTTATCAAGATTAGTATAGATATCAATGATCGCTCCTATTATAAAGCCTTTGCGTACTAAACAATAGGTGGTTAGTTTAATAAGTAAATACTATGAAATTATTATATTTTAATTTTTGGGAAAAATAAAAATATGAGTATGGAAAAAGCTATTATAGTTGGCGCGGGCTATGGCCTTAGTGCTTCATTAGCAAGATTATTATCTAAAAGTGGTTTTGATTTAGTTCTAGCTTCTAGGAACGTAGAAAAAAATTATAATTTAGCAAAAGAAACGAACGCGAAGCTTGAGGAATGTGATGTAACCTCTATTCAGCAAGTGGAAAATCTTTTTAAGAAAGCGGATGATATTTTTGGGACACCAGACCTTGTAATTTTTAACCCCTCGGCTCGGCTACGAGGAACGGTTGAGGAACTCGATATGCGTGCAGCAAAAAAAGCAATAGAAGTCTCCACAATAGGCGCTCTTTCAGTAGCTAAAGAAGCTGCAACTAGAATGTTACCAAGAGGTTCGGGAAGTATTTTTTTTACTGGAGCCTCAGCAAGTGTAAAGGGTTTTGCAAATTCCTCAGTATTCGCAGTTGGAAAGTTTGGTTTACGAGGTTTGGCTCAGTCGCTTGCTCGTGAGTTGCACCCAAAAAACATACATATTGGACATTTCGTTGTTGATGGTCAGATCTCTCCCCCACTTGACACAAATAATGAATTAGATTCAAAATTAATTTCAGATGAAATAGCAAATGCCTATCTTCACATGCATAGACAGCATAGAAGCGTTTGGTCATGGGAAATAGAATTAAGACCCTGGGTAGAGCGTTTTTGACTCTCATCTGTTTCTATAAAGTCAGAGCAAAAGATTAATTTATTTTCATAAAGAGATGGTATTACCCAGTAACCTGAATTTTGCAGGGAATGAAAAAATATCCTGTTAGGACTTCTACGTAAAAATTTTTTTCTTATTTTATATGTTTAAAAGTTGCTTATCGTCTAGGTTAGTAACGTTAAAAAAGTATAGTAAAAATAAAAAACAAATGCTGAATCATTGCGCATAAGTTGATACCCCTTAAGAATTTTTATTATCTTGTGTGATAAAAACTGGAGAGAGAATGATATGACAAAAATAAACTGGGATGAAAGTGCAGAGTTGGACAAATTAGCAGAGCTTTCCATAAAAACAGGCGTTGCATTGCAGCCAGGCCAAGATCTTTTAATAACTGCTCCATTAGAGGCCGCCCCGCTAGTCCGTAGATTAGCATATCATGCTTACCGAGAAGGAGCTAAAATCATTACCCCTTTATATACTGATCCAGAGGTCGTTCTAGCACGCTACCGTTACGCCCCTAAAGATTCATTTGAAAAAGCCACAAACTGGTTGTTCGATGGGATGGCAGTTGCTTTTGACAACAACACGGCGCGTCTCGCGGTAGTAGGAGAAGATCCCATGCTTTTGTCAGAGCAAGATCCAGAAAATGTGTCAAAAGCAAATAAAGCTGTATCAATAGCATCCTCTCCACTTCGAGAGAGAATCACTCGTTTTGATGTAAATTGGAATATTATTGCTTGGCCTGGAACACATTGGGCAAAACGTGTCTTTCCGAAAATGAGTGAAGATGAGGCGCAATTAGCATTGGCTGACGCTATCTTTAATGCGTCAAGAGTTAAGGTTGCTGATCCAATTCAAGCATGGAAAATACATAATAATAACCTTAGAGAACGAACCGAGTGGCTTAACGCCAAAAACTTTGAAGCCCTTCATTTTTATACGGATGGAACTGATTTAACGGTTGGATTGGCTGATGACCATGAATGGATGGGTGGTGCATCTATCGCTAGAAACGGGATTACTTGTAATCCGAATATCCCTTCAGAAGAGGTTTTTACTACACCATACGCGTCAAAGGTAAATGGACATGTTAAGTCTACAAAACCGTTGTCACATCAAGGCACATTAATTGAAGATATTTCGGTTGTATTTAAAGATGGTGTTATCATTGAGGCAAAAGCTTCTAAAGGAGAAGAGGTATTCTTAAAACTTCTGGATACGGATGAAGGTGCCCGCCGCCTTGGTGAGGTGGCGCTGGTTCCTCATGGCTCACCAATATCACAGAGTAACCTGCTATTTTACAACACGTTATTTGATGAAAATGCTGCATGTCATATTGCACTAGGGCAGTGTTATTCAAAATGCTTTAAAAATGGCGGTGAATTGTCAAGCGATGAAGTTATTAAACGTGGTGGAAACAGTAGTATGATTCACGTTGATTGGATGATAGGCTCTGAGGCAATGAATATTGATGGTATCAATAACGACGGCAATATTACTCCAGTTTTTAGAAACGGTGATTGGGCATAAGCTTTAAAAGCATTTTTAAAAAACTCAAGATTATAATTTTTGCATTAGATTGTGCCAAATCCAAAAGCCTATAACACACAATAACTCAATTTGGGGTATTTAGAGGCTTAGTAGACTCCTTAGTGCGTTCAAATATTTAAACCCAGATATCATAGTGGTGATTTATTGAAATAATTAACCTTAAATACATACAGAAGACGAACTTCTAGTATTGAGTCGCAATGGCACTTTGAACTGAAGTCAAATATTGGAAAAATAACCATTAGAAGATCAAAAATTCAGGCTTTATAGGTGCTTTTTTAAATTACATATTTTTTTCTTGCCTGAGGCAAATACTAGACATAGGCTATTTTTTAATGGCAAAAAAAATAAAAAAACGCCAAAATAATAGGTATTTGTTGTAACTATAAGGAGGAAGAAAAATGAAATTTAAAAGGCTGACTACCGCCATCTCGGCGGCCTGTGTAGCAGCGACCTTAGCACCTACGGCTCACGCTGATGACTTGACCCTGTGCTGGGCTGCTTGGGATCCTGCTAACGCCCTGATTGAACTTTCAAAAGACTTTGAAGGAAAATCTGGCCATAATATGAGCTTTGAGTTTGTTCCTTGGCCAAACTTTGCTGACCGGATGCTAAACGAACTCAACTCAGGCGGTAAATTATGTGATTTAATGATAGGAGACAGTCAGTGGATTGGTCTCGGTGCTGAAGCAGGTCATTACATAAAACTGAACGATTTTTTTGATGCCAACAATATATCTATGGGTGATTTTATTCCAGCTACAGTCACCGGTTATTCAGAATGGCCGAAGGGAACTCCAAATTATTGGGCCCTGCCTGCGTTTGGCGACGTTGTAGGTTGGACTTATAGAAAAGATTGGTTTAATCGAGCCGATCTAAAATCAGAGTTTAAAGGAAAATATGGAAGAGAACTTGATGTTCCAAACTCTTTGGCAGAACTCAAGGACATAGCAGAATTTTTCCAAGGTCGGGAAATAGACGGAAAAACTGTTTACGGAGCGGCTATTTATACTGAACGTGGCTCTGAGGGTATCACTATGGGCGTAACAAATGCGTTGTATAATTTCGGCTTTGAATATAACAACCCAAATAAGCCTTACGATCTAGATGGCTTTGTAAATTCAGACGGAGCAGTTGCTGGGCTCGAATATTATAAAGCGCTATATGATTGTTGTACTCCCCCAGGTTCATCAGACTGGTATATGTCTGAAAATATAGATGCGTATAAATCTGGACAAGTTGCTCTTCAGATGAATTTTGCTTTTATTTGGCCTGGTGTGCATGCAGACTCAAATGTTGGCGGCGATAAGTCAGGATATTTTCCTAACCCAGCTGGTCCTGGGGGACATTTTGCACAGCTTGGTGGGCAGGGTATCTCAGTCGTATCATACTCTGACAGCAAAGATGCTGCTCTTGAATATATTAAATGGTTTGCACAACCAGAAATTCAAAAACAATGGTGGGAGCTAGGTGGTTATTCAGCACTTCGCGCTGTTGTTGAAGATCCTGGTTTTGCTTCAAGTCAGCCTTATGCCCAAACATTTCTTGACTCTATGGCTATAGTAAAAGATTTCTGGGCAGAACCCTCTTACGCCTCTCTTTTATTGCCAATGCAAGATAGGGTTCATAAATATGTTATTGCTGGTGAGGGTACAGCAAAGGAGGCTCTCGATGCATTAGTCGACGATTGGACAGAAGTTTTCGAGGATGAAGGCAAGCTTTAAAGCCTTCATATTACTTGTTAAGTAAAGTGTTCCTTAACTTAAACGTGGGGTTCTCCTATCTGAGATCCCCACAGAATTTTTTATAAAGACAAAGAGAAGACCCGTTCATGGCCAATGGCATCATTGAAAGAGCAGCTAAATCAACACCTGCACCCTTTGCAAGAAAGATCAAAGGACTTTCGGATCGAGCTATTGCTTGGATTTTTATAACACCAACAATTATCATTCTTTTAGCTGTAAATATATTTCCACTTATTTGGACAATTTGGCTAAGCTTTACAAATTATAAAGCAAATCGTCCAAATGCAGATGTAAAGTGGATAGGACTTCGAAATTACGAGCGAATACTAACTGATAGTGACATATGGCTTACAATGCAAGCTACAGCTCATTTTCTAATTTGGACCTTAGTTTTGCAGGTTTTAATAGGTTTTGCTTTGGCATGGCTGATTAATCAAAAATTCAAAGGAAATGACCTTTGGACTACAATTATTGTTCTTCCAATGATGCTCTCACCTGCCGTGGTGGGTAATTTTTGGACATTCTTATATCAACCGCAGATTGGTTTATTTAATTATGTTTTTGCTTTTTTAACACAATCTGACCCCACAAGTTTTTCTATGATTGGTGACGTTGCGCTGGCTCCATGGTCGATTGTTATCGTAGATACCTGGATGTGGACACCATTTGTGATGTTAATCTGTCTTGCTGGGCTTAGGTCAATACCAGATTATATATATGAAGCAGCAGAATGTGACAGAGCTTCAAAATGGAGGCAATTCTGGACTATAACCGTTCCAATGGTTCTACCATTTCTTATGCTTGCTGTTTTGTTTCGTGGAATAGAGAATTTCAAAATGTTCGATCTAGTGGTTCAGCTCACTGGGGGTGGTCCTGGCTCAACGACTGAATTAACATCGATTAATTTAAAGCGAGAGGCTTTCGAGAAATGGCGCACTGGATATTCCTCTGCATACGCTATAATTCTATTTGTTACCGTTTTTGGTTTAGCCTCAATCTATGTTAAGGCTCTAAATAAGGTAAAAGAGCGATGAGTAAAAGTTCGATAAGTGAACCAACTAGACAATTTAAGTGGATTGCCGCTATTCTGGTAGCTTTTTATTCTTTAGTGACAATAATGCCTCTTTTATGGATAGTTGCTACTGGTTTCAAATCAAGCGCCGACTCAATCGCATATCCTCCCAAAATAACATTTCAACCATCACTTGAAGGATATGTAAACTTATTCACCACACAAACGCGACAAACCAAGGAATTTATGGCTGCTAATCCACCCCAGAATTGGTATGAAGAGATTGTACATTCTAAAGGTATGGTAATCGCAGGCCCATCTAGATTTGGCGAGCGTTTTTTAAATTCAACAATAATTGGTTTTGGATCAACCTTCCTATCGGTTTTTCTTGGCACGATGGCGGCATATGCTTTTTCGAGGTTCCGAGTTCCTCTAAAAGATGATCTCCTATTTTTTATTTTATCAACACGAATGATGCCTCCAATCGCAGTTGCAATTCCAATATTCTTAATGTTTCGAGCGGTTGGCTTGTCAGATACCCACGCTGGTATGATACTGCTATATACGGCTGTAAATTTATCTTTGTCAGTTTGGCTTTTAAAAGGTTTTATAGACGAAATACCTCGCGAATATGAGGAAGCGGCGCTTATTGACGGTTATACACGATTCCAGGCTTTTTATAAGGTGGTGTTGCCACAAGCTGCGACAGGCATAGCCTCAACTGCTATTTTTTGTTTAATTTTTGCTTGGAACGAATATGCTTTTGCAGTCTTGCTCACCTCTGGTACAGCGCAAACGGCTCCTCCCTTCATACCAACGATTATCGGAGTAGCCGGGCAGGATTGGCCCGCTATGGCAGCAGGCGCTACAATTTTTCTTCTGCCCGTGATGGTTTTTACTATACTTCTTAGGCGTCACCTGCTTAGAGGAATAACTTTTGGGGCAGTTCGAAAATGAGTGTTTTTTTGCGTGATTTATTACGGTTTCGCCGTGGTCCTTGGGAAATGGTGGCCTCAATTATAATTGCTTTGGGTGTTTTTATGCTTATGCAACCTTTTATTCTCTTTGGTTATACTTATTCCTTTATTATAACTCTGGTTGGCACTGTTATGTTTTTGATAGTAAGCCATTTTCCGCAATGAATTCGGGGGCCACATGTTTCAGGAAAGATTGAATTCGTTAAAAATAAAAATTTTTAAAAATATTCTTTTTGAGAACTAGATTTACTTAAAAGAGAGTAACAGAAGGAAATAATGGCTAAAATTCAAATAAAAAATCTGCGAAAAGAATTCGGCGATTTTACGGCCGTTGAAGCATCATCTTTTACTATTGAAGATGGTGAGTTTTTCATGCTTCTTGGTCCATCAGGGTGTGGAAAGACGACCACTCTTCGAATGATAGCTGGTCTTGAACTCCCAACATCAGGCGAGATTGTGATCGACGGGGAAGATGTAAGCCAAATGCCAGCTAGTCAGCGTGACATCGCATTTGTCTTCCAAATGTTTGCTCTCTATCCTCATCTGAATGTCCGCAAAAATATAAGTTATCCGCTTCATAGTCAGGGTATGTCGAGGGTAGAAATAGAACGTAAAGTAGCAGATGTTGCCGCAACTTTGGAAATTGAGGGCTTGCTGGAAAAACCGGTAAGTGGACTTTCAGGTGGCGACCGTCAAAGAGTTGCTCTTGGACGAGCAATCGTCCGTAATCCAAAATGTTTTCTGATGGATGAACCTCTTGGGGCTCTTGATGCTGAGTTTAGAGAGCATATGTCCGATGAGCTACTTAGGCTCCATAATAAGATGAAAGCAACAACTGTATATGTCACACACGATCAACTCGAGGCAATGCAGATGGGTGACAAAATTGTGGTAATGAACCATGGTGTGATAGAACAGTTTGGCACTCCCCAGCAAATTTATAATACGCCAAAAACCATGTTTGTTGCAGATTTTATTGGTTCGCCACCAATGAATTTCTTAAATTTCCAGGCAAAACTAAAAATTGGTACAACAAAGATCAGACTTGGTAATCAAACCGTGAACGTGCCGGAATTATACCAAGAGAACTCAGGAGATATGGTATTCGGGGTGAGACCGGAACATGTTCGTTTTACAGATAATACTGGATATCGAGGTATTGTTACAGCCACAGAATATCTTGGCACAAATCAACTCGTTACATTAGACACCGCAAATGGTGAAATAAAAGCACGTATATCATCAAACCAAAAAGCTAATGTTGGTGAAACGGTAGGTCTAGGATTTGAAAGCCAGAGGATCACACTTTTCGATGGCAAGTCTGGTAGCGCGCTTCGTTCAGCTTTAAACAATGATGGGGATTATAATGGCTGATGTAGTGCTTCAGGGTATCGAAAAAAAATTTGGTTCGGTTTCAGCTATTACTAACTTAAACTTAGAAATTAAAGATGGGGCATTTGTTATTCTTCTTGGTCCTACTGGGGCAGGTAAAACAACCACTCTACGCCTGATTGCTGGTTTAGATCGACCTGACAATGGAGACATCAAAATAAATGGCCATTCGGTCGTAAAAAATACGCCTGCACAGAGGAATGTTGCGATGGTATTTCAACAATATTCTCTATACCCTCATATGAGTGTGAAAGATAACTTAGCCTTTCCTCTTCGCTCTCCAACGTTAAATTTTTCAGAGGCTGATATCAAAAGTAAGGTCAATGAGGTTGCGGAGGTGCTTCAAATTAAGGATAAGTTGAAAAACCGTGCTACAGCTCTTTCTGGTGGAGAGATGCAACGAGTATCTATTGGGAGAGCTCTTGTACGGAACCCTTCAATTTATTTGATGGATGAGCCATTAAGCTCACTCGATGCTAAACTAAGGGCTGATTTGAGACTAGAGTTGAAGCGGATACATGCCCAAGTTGGTTCCACACTTCTTTATGTGACGCACGATCAGACGGAGGCAATGACGATGGCTACCCAAGTTGGCGTACTTGATAAAGGCCAACTTGTACAGTTCGGTACGCCACGAGAAATTTACGAGAAACCATCCAGCCTTTATGTAGCTAGTAGACTTGGCTTACCAAGAATTAATACCTTGCCTGCAGATTTGTTTAGCGGAGCTCCTCAAGGTGCTATAAAAATGGGTCTCCGCCCTGAGCATATAATACAAGGAAAGGGAAAACTGGCTTCAGTGGTTAGAATTGAACATCTAGGCGATCAAACCAGATTACATCTCTCGCTTGAGGGTTTTGATATTGTCACACTTACTAATAGTGAAACTAAACTCGCCGCTGGCGATAAAATCAAAATACAACCGAACAATGCACTTTATTTTGATGCTAATGGGAACCGAATTGAATAAGGAGGAAAGTCATGAACCAATTTATTAACGCTAAAGAAAATTTAGTAATTGAGCCAATAGATGGCATGCTCAAACATTCGGGTGGACAGCTGGCGCGCCTTGATGGCTATCCTCATATAAAAGTAGTAGTTCGAAATGATTGGGATAAAAATCATGTGGCGCTTATATCCGGCGGGGGCTCTGGTCATGAACCTAGTCATGCAGGATTTGTTGGAAAGGGAATGTTAACGGCAGCAATTTGTGGAGAGGTATTTGCCTCCCCGTCTGTAGATGCAGTGCTTGCGGGCATTTTAGCTGTTACGGGTCCAAAAGGATGCCTGTTGATTGTCAAAAATTATACTGGAGACCGTCTTAATTTTGGTTTGGCGGCTGAAAGAGCGCGTGCTCTTGGGTTAAAAGTGAATATGGTCATTGTAGATGACGATATAGCCCTCCCAGACCTACCGCAGGCACGCGGTGTTGCAGGTACTTTGTTTGTACACAAAATAGCTGGGGCCTTATCTGAAAATGGAGCTACCCTTGAAACTGTCACAGACGCAGCAACTAAAGTCGTCAAAGGTACAGCTTCAATTGGAATGTCTCTGGATTCCTGTACGGTCCCGGGGAATAAAAAAGATAACAGGATTCCAGAAGGAAAAGCCGAACTCGGGCTCGGAATCCACGGTGAACCAGGTATAGAACAAGTAGATTTCTCAGGAGCAAAAAACGCCATGACTATAGTCGCGGGACGCTTGGCAAAAGTCATTGACGATGGACCACATGTTGCTCTAGTTAATAACCTTGGAAGTGCTACGCCCCTCGAAATGTCAGTAATTGTAGATGAGCTACTTAAATCCCAAATTGGGGGACAGATACAATTAGTAATTGGCCCAGCCCCTCTAATGACTTCGCTGGATATGCACGGTTTTTCAATTTCACTTTTACCTATTTCTAAAGAGGAAGTAAATGCCTTGGTTGAGTCAGTGAATTGTTCAGCATGGCCTGGTTGTCGTGAGGTTCAAAGCGTAAAAATTAAACCATTACCCGAAGGCCTTAAAACTGAAAAACCAGTGCCATCAAGAGATAGAAAAAATAGTGAATTTATCGAAAAATGCTGCCAACTTTTTATTTCTGTCGAAAACATGCTTAATACGCTTGATCAAAAGTCTGGTGATGGTGATACAGGTAGTACATTAGCAACTGCTGCAAGAGCTATAATGACATCAATAGATAATTTGCCTCAGGCAGATATTACGCAACTATATCATGCTATAAGTCAGGAACTTAGCACAGCAATGGGTGGTTCTTCAGGTGTACTGTTGGCGATTTTTTTCGCAGCAGCCGGGGACGCCTCAGCAAGCGGAGGGGAGATCAAAAATTCATTAGAAGCGGGACTCAAGCGCATAAAAGAAGTTGGAGGAGCTCAGCTCGGGGATAGAACAATGATTGATGCACTTGAGCCAGCTTTAGAACGACTACCTCTTGGATTGAGCGAAGCAGCTACAGCTGCGCGAGAGGGTGCAGATAGAACCTCTAAAATTGGTCGTGCTAAAGCTGGGCGAGCTAGCTACATCGCTGAAGAACAACTTATTGGGAATAATGATCCAGGTGCCGAAGCTGTTGCTCTGTTATTTGAACATCTCGCATCTGAATAAAAAAATATAATAATTTATCGTTCCCATTTAAAAAGGCATTCTCAACAATTAATTTTTGGGCGTGAGACTTGCAATTGTCTCTACAATTGCGGAGCAACATGGCGGAAGTTTAATTTTTGACCAATGGGAAAAGGGAATTAGAGCTATTTTGACAATTCCTAGGTAGGCTGTAATTTCCTAGGCATATTAGGGTAAAAATACGTATATAAATCTAGTTTTCCTTTTTAATTGGTTTAAAATTTAAAGATTTGGTTGTTGGAGATAAATTTACTTCGTCAATATTTGTTCCAATTCTGGTATGCAATAAATCGAGAATTATTTTCGCGATATCTTCTGGTTCTATTGCGTTAGTTTCTGTTTCTTTTGGTTCAAAATTCAAGCTCTCAAAAAATGGTGTTCTAACAAAACCTGGGTTTAACAAACAAACCCTTATTCCAGATGTTGCCACCTCATCTCTTAAGGCCTGACAAAATCCCCTCAAACCAAATTTAGCTGCAGAATAGAGTGTCCCTTTCTTTTTACCAACCAAACCTGATTCAGAACCAATAAAAAAAATGGTTCCATTTTTTTCATATTTCATATGGCTTACTATAAAACGGCATAAAGTAATATGCGAAATAAGGTTTAAATTTAGAAAGTTTTGAATTTGATTTGCTGAGAAGTTTTCAATTGATTGAAAATCACCATAACCCGCATTACTAATAAATATATCAATGTCAGGGTGTTCCTTTAAAATAGTAGTTATTAATTTTGGCAAGCTTTCTATTAGAGATAAATCAGCCTCTATTGGCTCATATAGTTTACTTTTATGAATGAATTTTTTATGTTGACGGGCTATGCCAACAACAGGAACATCATTTTTTAAGAATAATTCAGCAGTTGCTTTACCAATGCCGCTAGAGCTTCCTGTAATTAAAACCTTCTTCATAATATGATACTTTCAAATTAACCAGTGCAGTGAAAGATTTTTTTCGCAGGTAAATAACGTTGAAGCTCTTTTTGGATAAAGTGATACATTTCACTTTCAATCTCTTTTCCGTATGAAGTTACTCCATTATTATTAATATCCAAAGGGAATGCAAAAAGCCCGGTGGTATTATGAAGGTTAGAAATTTTTTTATACATTTTTTTTGGAAACCTTAATAAACCATAACTAACAGAGTGAATGCTTGAGACGTTAATCTGTCCCATTATTTCACATATTAGCTCCGAATATTGCACTTTCCAATCATTCGTATAGATTAAAGGGTCAAACCTAAGACCAATTAGCCAACCACAATCGGCCAAGTCTTTCATAGCTTTGATTCGGCGCCTGATCGAAGGCGCCTTATTATCTAATTTTTCTGCAATTTTATTGGGGGATAAGCTGAAAGCTATTATGCAATTTTTTATTGCTGGTCTTTTTATCAACGATTTTGTGACAACGCTTTTGGTCCGTAATTCGACCTCCACGTTTTGATATTTTTCAAAGAATTGTAATAGCTGGTTTGAGAATCCACTTATTTTGTCAAACGCAAGTGAGTCACAATCATAACCAGAAAAAAACATCTGGCTGTCATTTTTATTTTTTTCAATAGTATGAGAAATGTGTTCAAAAAAATCCTCATAATTTACGAATAACACATAATTGGCGGAAGAATAAAGTCCTTGAAGGAAGCAGTAATCACAATCATAAAGACAATTATACATATGAGAAAAATAAAAATTTTTATTGGAATTCATTCCAAAACCAGATGGGACAGGCAAAACAAAATTCTCAAATTTCTTGGCCAAAATTAGAGCAGGGTTTTTTTTCTGGATTCTAAAATTTTGGTTTCTAATATTGAATAATTCCTGAAAGCGATTTATTGGAACCCAGTTTGCTTTGGGAAGCGCCTTCCTTACTCGCGTGGCAGTTGGATGTTGTAGAACCTCCTCTTCAAAATAAACTGTGTCTATCATATATAATCCCGATTTTTTTTATTAGAAGATATGTTGTTCTCTAAAACACTGATTATCTCTTTTGCGTTTTTTTTGGAGAAGTGTAAATCTTTTAATGTCTTTCTTGGATTAGCAAATTTCCATTTTTTATAAAGTTGTCTAAACTTAAAGCTATTAGTTTTTGAAAAATGTATGGAATTCTCAATCTCAATCACTTCATCTGAAATCTTCAATCGCTCTATTTCTAGCTCCGATAATTTATTTATTTCAGACAAAAGCTCTTTTAAATCTCGAAGATTTTCATTGATTAGGTCTTCAATTATCGAGGACTTAAGTTTTTTTATGGGGTTTTCGGGAGTATCTGATACAACTTTAAAAACAAAAATGAGCTCATTGCAGGAAAATGCAGATGCGACTTCACAAAATCCAAAAGCCTCCATGTCATAAAGAACAGGATTATTATAGTTTGTCTCAGCCTTATTTACCGTCAACAACGAGGTGCCTGGTATAATTTTAGAAAATCTAAAGCCTGGAAAAAAGGTTCTCTGGTGAACTGGTGAAAATACTTTTATAGCCTGATAGAGGTTGCCTACTGGCTCTGTGTAATACCCCGCTATTCCAAGATTTATCCAAGCGGCATGATTTTTAATATTGAAGTATGCCTTTAAAAACGCAGTTGCAGCCGCGGATTTTATGGCACCTACGCCAGAGATAATTAATGCGTGGCCAAGTTCTTCATTGGCATAGATTGTAAAATTTGATTGTGTGTTGACATTTTTTAATTTTAAAAATTTTATAATTGGGGCAGCTTCAGCACGAAGTGCTATGACCCAGCATGTTGAATAGATACATGAGTTACTCGAAACATCTTTTGATAAAAAATTTAATCCTTCTGAAGGCATTGGTATAAATACTTTTTCTTACTCATCTCTACAAAAAATGAAGTGTTATCTCTTTTTCTTGCGCCATTTATTAAAATATCTAACTTAAAAATTAATTCATTATGAATAGCATTTCTCTGATACTCAGAGAGTAAATCATTTTTTAAGAGTTTTTCCATGCTAAGAACTCTAAAACGGTCCATCCCCCAGTATTTTTTTGATAGCTGGTCAGAATGTCCTCCATTTTTTATTAAAAGTGGTTTTTCAACATAGTGAAACTCGTTTTGAACACTGTAACGAAGCCAGAAATCATAATCTTCACAAGCTGGTAAATCCTCATCGAAATACCCTAATTCAGTAAATAGATTTTTGTTTATTAGAGAAGAACTTGGAGATACACAACATAACTTGAGACAATTTTTAAAAATATTACCACCCCTCTTGAGATGTTTTTTTTGAGGGTTTAACCTGACTCCATTTTTGATCCAAATCTCGTCAGTGTGACTCACCATATTTTTAAAACCAGTATCTTTCAAAGATGATAATTGAACTTTCAATTTATCGCGTTTCCATACATCGTCAGAATCCAATAACGCAATAAATTCACCGCGCGATAATTTAATCCCTATATTTCTGGCTGCGCTAATTCCTTTATTTTCTGTTCGAATGTATTTCATTTCATTATCTTTATCTTCGGAATTTGAAAATCCCATATTCTTGAGTATTGAAAACGTATTGTCAGTAGACCCATCATCCACAACTATTATTTCAATGGGTTTTAGACTCTGAAGTTTTACGGATAAAATACAATTTTTGATAAAATGACTTCGATTAAATGTTGGAATTATTACAGAAACTCTTGGAATGTCATTCATAGGCAAGCTCAAAAAACCCTATTTATTTTGGTGATTTGTAACCTCTTTTTCCAATTAGTTCAAACCTAACGCGGCAAGTTCACTATAAACCTGCTCAAAATATTGACCATGTGCTCGTGCTATACTGCTTAACCTTACTTTTAAAGTTTCGGTATTGAGACTGTTTGAAAATCGGTTCTGTTGGTTAATAAGTTTTTTGGCATTTCTTTCGTTTCCAAGTTTATTTTCTGCATAGGCCATCAAAATATAGATCTCAGGTGCTTTATCTTGAAGAGTAAGATTACCTATTTGCACTACTTCCTCGTATTTGTCAGTGAGCATATACGACATCATTAAATTTTTCGTAATATTGTAGTCGGTGTCGTTTCTTATCAAGCTGAGTGCTTTGCTCAGGTTTTTTATTCCAGAGTCATATTTACCGCAAGTTACCTGTGCCACCCCGACAATGTTTATGGAGCGGGCAGAGGGATTAAGCTTTTCAACTTGTTCTGAATGATATAATGCAGCTTCACAATTTCTAGTAATGTTTGCTTCTATTATCGCTTTAAGAGTGTGTGTGTTGTGATCTTTCTGTAAGCTTAATGCAGTATCTGATAATTGAATAATTTTTTTTACATCTTCTTGCTTATCCTCAGATAAACCCGATAAAAGTTTTACAAGATGCAAATAACCACCCATCAATGCCTTATTTGCTTCTGGGGCCTCAGAGAGGAGAAGTTTTTCATATAAAGAATTCGCTTTAAACCACCCCTCCTTTGATGCCTGACGCAGATATCTTATCATTGATTGTTGTAAGATATAATCATCGAAGTTTTTGAAATTACTTGCCGTTATAATACTGTTCTCCATTGCTGGACCAACATCTAAAGCCTCCACAATCTCTAGACTTATTTTGTCTTGCATTTTAAAGAATTCATTCTCAAGAAAATCAAATCTCTCAGTCCACAGAACGCGTTCAGTCTCTAATTCAAGAAGTTCAGTGGTTACCCTTATTTGGCTTCCAACTCTCTGTGCCGATCCATTGATTAAAAAATTAACACCATACTTGTCAAAAATCTCCTTATTAGTGAAGTTTGAATCCTTGATGAAATAGCCGGTGCTACTAGAAAGTAAAACGGTGCTGTTGTATTTTTGGAGCATTGCGGAAATTCCCTCGGTAATCGCATCACCAAGATTAAAGTTTTCACTAGCCGAATTAGTCAAATTTTTAAAAGGCATAATGAGGATTACTGGGAGGTTAGATTCCGTGTAAAAGATATTCTGGTCTTTTTTATAGATTTGTAGATATGTGATTGCAGAAATAATTATTGCCAAAATGAGGGTGCAAAAAACTATTATAGGCAGGGGTGACTTCTTACTTCTTAGTTTTCTTCTATGCGAACTATCAATCAAGATATCGAAAGCATGAAATTCATTTTGTTTGACTTTTTGAACGCCTAAGTCATTATATTTAAACTCGGTCTTCCCTTTTACATAATCGTAAATATTTTTTGATATAGTCACACCACCTTTTTGGGACAGTGCTTCAAGTCTTGCAGCGATATTTACGCCATCTCCCAGGTAGTTTTTACCTTGTTTTACTACATCACCACTGTTAATGCCGATCCGAAACGCCAGTGGTATAATTACGTCAGGTTTTTCATTATTTATTTTTATTTCTTTCTGAAAAGTTACAGCGCACAGAACAGCGCCAACAGCACTGGGAAATTCAATTAGAAAAGAGTCCCCACCTGTATTGAATAAATTTCCTTCGTGTTTTTTTAAAAGATTTCTTAGAATAGTTTCACAGCGTCTAAGGCTTTTTACAGTCTCGTTTTCGTTTTCTTCCATATGTTTGCTGTAACCAACAACATCGGCTGCTAAAATTACCGAAACTTTGCGGTTTATATCACCAGAAACCATATGATTCTCCGTTAAGATAGCTATCTATTTATTAGTATTGCAGGGCGGGGTGCGATTTAAAGGGGCTTCTTTTCTTACATATATAAACATTTCTAAGTACTGGTTGGTTAAAGTGAGTCAAAATCA
The DNA here is from genome assembly GCA_902573725.1 of uncultured SAR116 cluster alpha proteobacterium. Classification (GTDB taxonomy): domain Bacteria; phylum Pseudomonadota; class Alphaproteobacteria; order Puniceispirillales; family Puniceispirillaceae; genus UBA5951. The sequence continues at coordinate 17,837 of CACGLE010000013.1, read as the reverse complement.
AAAATCCTAAATTCCTTTAGAGAATGCTCTAACTTTTTCAAATGGGAAATGGTCGGCACTATCTTTTTTTGCATAGAGTACGTCTGATACTATACCTTTTTCGTTAATAAATACATCAGTTATCGCTATATCAAAAAAACCTTTGATACGCATTGGTATGAAACCCTTAAATATGGCAGGAAATATTTTATGTGCTTTGAATAGTATTGCCAAAAAAACTTTACCCATTGAGCGTTCTACCTCATATTTCTCGAAATACTTAAAATGCTCGTCTGCTAATATTTTAAATGGTAGCTTACCATGCTTTCTCATAGTACGATTCAGATTATCAGTTGGTGAATGAAAAATCCCGACGTGAACAAAATCTTTTCCAAACTCATCAGATTTTTTTTTAAATTCCATTAACCTCAAGTTACAAAAACTACAGCCTGCGATTCTGTAAAATGTTAATAGCACTTTTTTGCCTTTGGTGCTTGATAACTTGAACATATTTCCATTTGTGTCAGGCAATTCTATTTCATCAATTTTATCACCAACGTTTATTTTCATCACTAATTCCTTTTCGAGAATTTCTCCAAAACAAAACATACCAGTCGATGGTCTGCGAATCATTAACCAATCCAAATTCGACAAGGAAGCCTAAAAAAAAGGCAATTATTTCAAATTCACTGCTCTGTAATTGTTCTTATTCTTTGAGAATCAAAATTTTGAAAGGTGTAAAACATAAATCTTAAGTAACCTAAAGGGTTTCAAAATTTTCAAAAATGTTATAAAATTACTTTTTACTGACCAATATTGGTAATAAACTAATAAATTAAGGTGGTTTTTATAAGAAAAAGTTTAATTCAGATTGATTTGCGAAAGAATGATGTTATTTAACCTCCTAAGTTTAAAAAGGGAGAAAATTATGTCAAACACTAACAGAAGAAATTTTTTGACTGGTGCTGCGATTGCTGGCGCGTCAGCGACGGCATTATCAACACCAGCTATTTCCGGTTCACATTCATTCACACTTAAAATGCAGGCTGCTTGGGGTGGTGGAATTTTCCTGGAAAATGCGCAATCCTATGTCGATAGAGTACATGAGATGGCGGGAGACGCTCTAAAAATTGATTTGCTAGCGGTCAATGCTGTCGTAAAAACTAGTCAGATGCAAGACGCGGTTCATAGAGGAGTTTTAGATGCTTGTCACTATGTTCCTGCTTACTGGTACTCAAAATCAAAAGCTGCTTCGTTGTTTGGCACAGGACCTTGTTACGGTTGGTCATCTCAAGAAGTGCTTGGTTGGTGTCATTACGGCGGTGGAATGGAGTTACTTAACGAGTTATTCGACTCGCTAGGACTAAACATCGTTTCATTTTTCAACTCAGCGATGCCAGCTCAGCCAATGGGTTGGTTTAAAGAAGAAATTAAAGATGCATCTCAGATGGACGGATTAAAATATAGAACAGTTGGATTGGCAGCTGACGTCTTAATGGAAATGGGCATGTCTGTTGTACAGCTACCTGGTGGTGAGATTCAACCTGCAATGAAATCTGGATTGATTGATGCTGCTGAATTCAATAACCCAACATCTGACAAAGACTTTGGCATGCAAGATGTTTCCAAGCATTATCACCTTGGTTCCTTCCATCAATCACAGGAATTCTTTGAGGTATCGTTTAACAAGAAAAAGTACGAATCTTTACCTGCAGAACTTCAAGCTATCCTGAAGTATGCTTCAGAGGCTGAAAACTCAAACTTCTACTGGCATAACACAAAGCGTTATTCTGAAGATTTAGGAAAACTAAAAGATATGGGTGTTAATGTCTACAGAACTCCAGATTCTGTGATGAAAGCACAATTGGAAGCCTGGGATATAGTTGTTGATCGAATTTCAGCGGAAGACCCATTCTTTTCAAAAGTAGTGGATTCCCAGAAGGCTTATGCTAAAGAAGTGATGAACTATTTGAACCTCAATCAACCAGATTATAAAATGGCTTACAATCACCATTTTGGTTGATACTTTTTAAAAAGTTTGACCGAAATTTTTCGGTCAAACTTTTTTTTATTTTACGAAAGATATGTAGGTAATCTTAGGTTAACAAAATATCCGACGGGTGGGATACTGTGACATCATTTGTATACATGATAGAGAGTTTGAGTGTATGGGTTGGTAGAGCATTTGGATGGTGCATCTTAATCCTTACATTTTCAGTTTCCTACGAAGTATTTGTTCGTTATGTGCTTAATTCTCCAACAGTTTGGGCTTTTGACATGATGATACAAATGTATGGGGCTTTGTTTTTGATGGCCGGTCCATACGCACTGGCCCAAGACACGCATGTTAGGGGAGATGTTTTGTACCGCTTATTTCCAGTAAAATGGCAGGCAACAATAGATTTCGTTCTCTATTTAATTTTCTTTTTTCCCGGAATGTTAGCTTTGTTTTGGTATGGTTGGGAGATTGCTTCTGACAGTTGGAGATATAAAGAGGTAAGTTGGAATTCACCAGCTCGCATTCAAATATATTTCTTTAAAACTCTCATACCGTTGGCCGGCTTTTTGCTCATTCTTCAGGGTTTTGCGGAGTTAGTGCGTTGTTGGAGGGCAATGCGTTCAGGTAAATGGATGCCTCGCCTTAGTGATTCAAAAGAGACTGAGGACATTCTGACCAGTCAAAACAATTAATTAAATACAAATCCCGATTAGGACACAATATGACCGATCCACAAATTGCCATTTTTATGCTTTGCTTATTCATCGTGTTAGTTTTGCTTGGATTCCCTATAGCCTTTACATTAATCGCAATGGGAGTTGGCTTTGGTTACTATGCTTACTATCAAGGAGGTATAGAGACTTTTTCTGATGTTTTTAATAATAATATTTTTTATTTACTTAACCAAAATACCTATTCGGTTATGGAAAATGATACCTTGGTAGCAATACCATTGTTCTTATTTATGGGGTACGTTGTAGAAAGAGCAAATATTGTAAACCGTCTTTTTTATTCCTTGCAGATGGCTGCAAGAAATTTACCTGGCTCTATGGCGATTGCCGCCCTATTGACTTGTGCCGTTTTTTCTACCGCCTCAGGAATAGTTGGTGCCGTTGTAACGTTAATGGGACTTTTGGCATTTCCAGCTATGGCGAGTGCTGGTTATAATAAGCAATTTGCGTCTGGAGTTATTTGTGCAGGCGGAACTTTGGGCATATTAATACCGCCTTCAATTATGTTAATTGTATACTCTGCAATTGCTGAGTTGTCTCCATTAAGATTGTATGCCGCTGCCATGTTTCCAGGCCTTCTGTTAGCTGGTTTATACATCGTTTATGTTATTTTGAGAGTGTCTGTTCAACCAAAATTGGCTCCAAAACCTCGCGATGAGGACGTTCCATCAGTATCAAAAATATATTTTGACCTTTTAGTTTCATTCGTTCCTTTAACGGCACTGATAGCAGCTGTCTTAGGCTCAATTCTAGGGGGCTTGGCAACGCCAGCAGAAGCTGCAGCTATGGGCGCTCTAGGTGGGTTAGTTTTGGCGATTTTATATAGATCTTTAACGTGGGAAAAAGTAAAGGATTCTGTCTTTCTCACAGCAAAGGCTACAGCAATGGTATGTTGGTTGTTTGTGGGCTCGTGGACTTTCGCATCAGTATTTTCCTACCTAGGTGGTCATGATGTTATTGAACACTGGGTGCTTGGAATGAACCTTCAGCCATGGCAATTTCTGGTTATGGTACAAATGATTATATTCGTCCTCGGCTGGCCATTAGAGTGGTCTGAGATATTAATTATTTTTGTTCCAATTTTTCTCCCAATGTTAGATGCATTCGGGGTAAACCCCTATTTTTTCGCGATGCTTGTCGCACTCAACCTTCAAACATCCTTTCTTACTCCTCCTATGGCTATGTCGGCATATTATTTGAAGGGTGTGCTTAAAGATCAAATTGAATTGGTGGAAATTTTTAAGGGCATATTCCCATATCTCGTGATAGTGATTTCTAGTATGGTACTTTTATATCAATTTCCAGGTATTGCACTTTGGTTGCCTGACTATCTTTTTGGACCTTACATAGACTAAGCATTTTTGAGTGGTGTAATGTTTTTTAAAGCTCATGAAATTGTTAAGGGCATAAGTGAAGGGTCTCTCACCGCAATTTCTGTGTTGGAAAAATGTTTTGAAAATATTGACATGGACGATAATGAGATCCGAGCATGGGTATGTTTGGATAGAGATGGATCTTCAGACAGAGCAAACATGCTCGATAGCATGAGAAAATCCGGGAAAGCTATTGGCCCCCTCCACGGTGTTCCTGTTGGTATTAAAGACATAGTTGATACAGTAAATCTTCCCACAAGTTTTGGAAGTAGCATATTTACCGACAGAAAACCAGAATCGCCAGCACGTATTATTGAACTATTGGAGATGGCAGGGGCTATAGTGGTTGGTAAAACGGTTACAACAGAGTTTGCTTTTATGAACCCTTCAGTTACAAAAAACCCAATAAATAAAGCCTATAGTCCGGGAGGTTCGTCTTCTGGTTCTGCATCGGCAGTCGCCGCGGGTCATGTCCCAATTGCCATTGGCAGTCAAACAAATGGGTCGGTAATAAGGCCGGCTTCTTATTGTGGCGTATATGCTATAAAGCCAAGTAGCGGTATAATTCCGCGGACAGGTGTTTTAGAGACATCAAAAACATTAGACCAAATGGGAATATTTGCTAATTGTCTAGAAGACCTGGCTATTGTAAATGATGTTTTATCAGACTTTGACAGTAGGGACCCTAGTAGTAGACCCGTCCCGAGACCCAGTTTAACTAAAATAATTACCGAACCGCCCCCTATAGAACCAAAGTTTGTCTGGTTGGGTCTCGAATATTTAGATCACTCAGATAATGCTGTTAAAGATGGTTTTCTTCAAATCAGGGAACTTTTGGGAGATAAAATAGAAACTGTTGACGCCAAAGAAGCTACCAAAAAATTGATTGCAGCCCATAAAACAATTCACGAATATCAATTATTAGAAAATTTAGCTCCAATTAACCAAGAAAATCCTGGCAAAATGAATAAATTGATTTTAGAAGCGTTGGAAAGAGCAAAATCAATTAGCGCTTCTGATCTTAGTTTGGCATTAGAAATTAGAAAAGAAGCCCAAAATTTCTTTGAGTCTTTATTTTTAGATTATGATGCTATTATAACGCCATCTGCTTTATCAGAGCCACCATTATTAAAAGAAAATAGCACCGGAAACCCGATCTGTTGCACTATATGGACACTTTGCGGATTGCCATGTTTTAATATCCCCCTTCTTAGCGGTGAGAACAGATTACCAATTGGAGTACAGTTGGTAGGTAAATTTGAAGAAGATGACCGTTTAATAAGGACAGCTAATTGGTTACAAAAATATTTAACTGACGCAGTATCTGTGCAAAAAACATCTTAAGTGAATTAAATTTTAATAAAAAGGATTATAGAAAAATGTCAAAAACTAGCCGAATAGTTATAGCGTTAATTGCCAACGGATTGTTTTTATTATTTATATTCGGTCTCGCTCACAGTATATCAACTGGTTTTGCCGGTTTTTGGGGAGGGTTGCCGTTTTGGATTATAAGTCTGTTTGTCACAATTTTTGCTCTGTACGATGTTTTCGACGAAATGAGAAAAAAATAAGGGCAAAATGTCAAAAAAACCGCGACTATGGATAAGTAGGTTTCTCTCACAATTAACTCTCGAAAGAGCAAGAGAAAACTTTGAAGTTTATTTGCCTGAAATAGATAGGCCGGCTTCTAAAAAGGAGATGGTTGAATTAAGTTCTAAAGTTGATGCTTTTTTAATTTGTCACTCCGAAATCATAAGCTCTGATGTAGCTAAGAATTTTAATAAAAGACTTAAAATAATCGCTAACCATTCGGTGGGAACAGATCATTGTGATTTAGATGCACTTAAGTCTATTGGTATAGTAGTTACTAACACGCCGGATGTTTTATCCGATGCGACAGCCGAAATATCAATGTTGCTCCTTTTGGGAGCTGCAAGAAGAGCAGTTGAAGCTCAAAATATCATCAAAGAAGGTAAATGGAACTCTTGGTCTCCTAGCTTTATGGTAGGAAAACAAGTTACCGGTCAGCGACTAGGCATCATTGGAATGGGAAGAGTCGGACAGGCCATGGCTAGAAATGCTCGTGGGCTTAACATGCAAATACACTATCATAATCGAAAAAGATTACCTAAAGAGCAGGAAAAAGGGGCAGTCTATCATAACTCGAAGGAAGAACTTTTAAGAATATCTGATTTTTTATCTTTGCATTGCCCTGCCACTTTAGAGACACAAGAGATTATTAATAAAAAAACAATTCAATTAATGCCCAATAATGCCATAATTGTTAATGCAGCAAGAGGTAAATTAATAGATGAGCAAGCGTTAATTGACGCCCTCATTTCAGGTAAAATTAGTGGTGCTGGGTTAGATTGTTTTGTAAAAGAGCCGGGAGGAAACCCCAAACTTTCAGCGCTAAAAAATGTTTTTATGCTGCCGCATATAGGAAGTGCAACTGAAAAAACCAGAGATGCGATGGGGTTGCGGGCGCTTGAAAATTTGAACGCATATTTCTCAGGTAAGAGACCTTTAGACCAAGTAACTTGACACAAGTTTTGGCAATTAAATATAATTAACGTTCTGAATATGATTTTAAAGATGTAAGCCACACTCCTGGTATAATTAATAAACAACCAATTATGTGAAACCATGCAAGATTTTCTCCAAGCAAAAATATAGCAAATATAGCAACATAGATTGGAGAAAGATAAAGCACCATTCCAGCTTTAGCCGCCCCAAGGATTGCAATAATTTTTGAATAACTTACATAGGCCGCAAAGCTTGATATAAAAATCAGAATAAAGAGACCTTGAAACATTTGTGCGCTGAGTACAAATTCTCTGTTCCAAAAAATAAATTCCATTATTGTGAAGGGTAAATGCCAAAGCACTCCCGCCGCCGACATTAAGCCAATACGGACTATACTAGGAATTCTAGTCTTAAAATATTTAAGTCCGAGAGAATATAGCGCAAAAGACAAAGTTGCAGAACAAATCCACAAATCGCCTTTATTAAACTCTATGTAAAAAATGGTGGTTAAATTTCCCCTCACTAAAATCAATAGAACTCCGAGAACTCCCATTAAAAAACCAACTATTTGAACAAACGATATTTTCTCCTTTAGGAAAAATACTGAAATTAATAAAATAAGTAACGGAGAGGACGCATAAATTAAGCCAATATTTGTTGCAGAGGTGTATTCTCCAGCTAGGTATACTGGTCCTCCACAAAGTCCCATCCCAAACCCACCAAGAATAATAAGATGTTTCCATTCGGAAAAAATAATCTGCATATTTGTCTTAATCCAAGGCCAGCAAAAAGCAGATATTATCATCGAGACGAAAAGCCATCTTGTTAAAGCCATCGTCATTGGTGGCATAACGTCAGCCATTGCTCGAGCCATAACCATATTTGAAGCAAAGAAACCGGGACAAATAACAAATAGAGACCAAGCCAGTTTTTTTTGATCTAGCTTATTTAGATTATAAAAAAATTTATGAAGATTATTCAAAATAAAGAGTTCATTTTTTGCTATTAGAATACCGTGTATAAAAAAGGTTAAAAATTTTTGCAAGCTTAATAGCTTGTAAAATAATCAAAAAATATATTTGAATTAAACGAAAATGGCACATAACGAAAATCAAAATATTGTTGATTGTTTTTTGATTTTATAAACAGTCGAAAAAAATGTTTAAAAAATATACATTTCAAGAAATATTTAACTAAATATAAATTAATATATATTTTTTGAAAAAGAATTTTATATTATTTATTGGCATAAACTATTAGAATAGAGCGTTCAAAAAATCTAAACAAAATGATTTAAAAAAAATAGTAGATAATACTTTGTTTTTTGATAAAGCTACTATTAAATAGAAATAGGTACAGAGTAAGTGTCTGAAAAAAAACAGTTTTTTGATAAATTTGCAGATTTTGTTGTTGGTAAACGCAATTGGTTAGTACCTTTAACGTTTGCTATTGCTTTTATTGTTTATGCTGGGATCCCAAATCTGAGACTTGATACTGACGGTAGGGTTTTTATGGGGCCTAACAACCCTGATAAGCAAACGTTAGATTTGTTTGAACAAGAGTTTGCAAAAGATGATAACATAAATATTCTTTTTATTCCTAATGACGGAGTGATATTTACCCCAGAGAATCTTCAAATAATTGATGCTTTAACTGAAGATGCTTGGAACCTGCCATATGTAAGACTAGTAAATTCAATAACCCGTTTTCAAAATACTTACTCAGAAGGTGATATGCTGGTTGTCGAGGACCTGATACCTGACCCGTACTCGGTAACTGAAGATGAGGCTTTAAAGGCGAAAAAGATTGCTCAGTCCCGTATTGAAATACAACGTTCATTAATAAATGACGATGCTTCTATCTCTGCAATAAGTATAATATTCAGACTACCTGGCTTGGATTTAGCCAGCGAAATTCCAGCTATTATGGCTGAAGCAAATCCGTTGATAAAAAAATATCGTGAAAATTACCCTAACGTTAATTTTCAATTGACGGGGTCTGTTCCAATCGGAGAGGCATTTGCGGAAGCTAGTCAAAAAGATGGACAAAGCCTTACACCAGCAATGTTGGTTGCGATGTTGATTATTGTCGGGCTCTTATTGAAAACAGCTTTGGGTGTATTATCTATACTTCTTATATCTGTTTTATCTGCGTTAGTATCTTTGGGAGCTCTTGGCTGGAGTTTTATACCGCTAAATTCTGCCACTGCTGTCGCTCCATTGATGATAATTACATTAGCAGTCGCCAGCACAGTTCATATTCTTTCTTCAGTGAGACAAACAATGGTTGAAACAACGGACAGGAAGATATGGGCTAAAAAGGCGATCTCTGATCATGGCTTGGCGATTTCTGTAGCTGTATTTACAACAGCAATTGGCTTTTTGTCGCTTAACTTTTCTATTTCACCCCCTTTTAGACAGCTAGGAAACATGGTTGCTGCTGGAATGGTTGGCATCTGGGTTTTCACTATGTTTTTGCTTCCAGCATTGATATGCTGGATGCCTATTAGGCAAGCGAAGGCGTCAGCATTCACAGATAGTTTAATAATGGCATTATGTGAATGGGTAATACGGTATCAAAAAAATCTTCTTATTTTTATACCCATTGTTGTTATCTGCTCTATAGCAGGCATGACACAGATAAAACTTGAAGATGATTTTATAAGATATTTTGATGAGCGTTTTGAAATAAGGCAGGCTAACGATTTTTACGAAGACAATATTGGCGGATTGAACGTAATGGAGTATCCCGTTGAGACGGGCATTGAAAGTGGAATAAACTCCATCGACTATTTGGAAAAAGTTGAGTCATTCACTTCTTTTTTAAGAAACCAACCTGAAATTAGCAATGTCCGTTCAATAACCGATATTATAAAACAGCTAAACCAAAACATGAACGGTGATGATAGCAGCTTTTATAAACTCCCAGATACTGATGAGGAGGCGTCTCAATATCTATTCCTTTATGAATTGTCGCTCGGTTATGGAATGGATTTAACAGACCAGATAAACGTGGATAGATCTGCGGTTAGAATTACTGCTTACGTTCCAAGGACAACAACAGCCGAGCTTCAAGAATTGGATTCAAGGGTCCAAAATTGGTTTAAAAAGAATGCGCCTGAGCTTCAGAGTCCTGTTACAGGACAAACTCATGTTTATACTATGATATCTGCTAAAGATGTTCCTGCAATGCTTCAGGGAACCACTTTAGCTTTGATTTTTATATCAGGAGTTATTTTGCTCGTGTTGAGAAATATAAAATTAGGATTTATCTCTTTAATACCCAATTTAGTGCCTGCAGCGATGGCCTTTGGTTTATGGGGTTATAGTGTGGGTTCTGTAACTCTCGCAGTGTCAATAGTTGTGGCAATGACATTAGGAATAGTTGTAGATGATACTGTCCATTTCATTTTAAAATATGCAGACGCAAGGAAAAAAGGAGCTTCTGCAGAAAATGCAGTTCGTCATGCTTTTCAGAAAGTAGGTATGGCACTCACAATAACTTCATTCGCGCTGGTGGTTGGTTTTATAATTCTTGGTCAATCTGGTTTTGCTGTGAACCGAGATTTGGCAAGACTAACCGCTGTAACGCTTACAGCAGCATTATTTATAGATTTTCTGTTCTTACCACCATTATTAATTTGGGTCGAAAAAATGAGAAAAGATTCTTTGTTTAAAAATGTTAAGTTACTATTGCCCGTTGGATGCCTTTTATTGCTTCCGATTATGTTATCGATTAAGCCAGTTTTTGCTTCGAATGAGAAAGGTTTGGAAATAGCGGAAGAGACCTCGAAAAGGGACGACGGCTTTATAAATTTTACCGTAGAAGGCCAGATGATTTTAAAGAACAAAGCAGGAAAAGAGAGTTTACGAAAATTTAAGACAACTACCTTAGAAAATCCTGACCCAAGAGAAGGAGATAAAGGTATTATTGTTTTCCTAGAGCCAAGGGACGTTAAAGGCACCTCTTTATTAACTCACTCAAAAATAGAACCTGAAGACGATTCTCAATGGATTTATCTTCCTGCAATAAAGCGTGTAAAACGAATTTCTTCATCAAATAGAACTGGTAAGTTTGTGTCGTCTGAATTTTCCTATGAAGATCTGGGTTCGGAGGAGGTCATGGATAACGAACACATATGGCTATTAGACTTACCCTGCCCAACAGACGCTGAACTCACTTGTGCCAAAGTTGAAAGCAGACCAAAAAACCCTCGTTCTGGCTATTCTAAGAGAGTGTCTTACACGGATTTAGATCAATATCGAGTCCATAGAATTGAATTTTATAATCGCAGAGGTGATTTAGAAAAAATACTTACATTTACCGATTTCAAACTTTACTTGGAACAATATTGGAGAGCACATGAGATGGAAATGGAAAATATTCAGACTGGAAAGTCTACAACTCTCTCATGGAACGAATATAAATTCCGCGTCGATATATCAGAACGTGATTTTACACCTCAGGCACTTGAGCGTTCTTCGAGATAATACGAATTTATAAGTCAGCGAAATAACTAATGCATAATTATTGGTTTTTTATTTTTATTGTGTTGCATGTTTCTGCTCTAAATATTGCTCATGCGTTCGATTACTTTGAGCAATATGGAAATTCTGAGCTAAAGGTAACCGGCTTCATTGAGGACCCTTCTTATTCAGGTCAAAATAACATCTTCATGACACAACAGATTGAACCTTCTTTTTTTATTGAGCAAGGGTCCATGGAAACGCTCGTTAAGCCTCGCTTAAGAGTTGGAAATAATGGTGCGGGTAGAGTAGATTTAAGTGAAGCTCATATATCTTTTAGACATCAAAATTACGACGTTCGAATCGGTTCAATTACAGAATTTTGGGGTAAAACAGAGAGCTATAATCCAAGTGATATTGTGAATAGTTACGATTATACTTCCGGATTAGCTAATTCTGAAAAACTGGGGGCACCAGCTTTTAAGCTGTCGTCTGAAATTTATGGCGGTTATGCCTCTTTTTACTTGTTTCCCCTGTTTATAGAAAACGCCTACCCAGGGGTATCGTCAAGACAAAGACTTCAAACATTGGTAAGTAATGATGTAGCAAGTTTTGCCAATGACGCATCTAGAAATGACAATAGCTTTGCTTTCAGATACGAAGGTTATTATGAAGACTTAGATTATGGTGTTAGTTATTTTGATGGTATATCACGTGAACCATTTTTTATACCTGGCTCCGATACACGCCTCTTGCCAGAATATGCTCCAATCCGTCAGATAGCAATTGATCTGCAATATTTGTTGGGTGATTTAGCGTTTAAAACTGAAATAGTTAATCGCTCTGGTCAGCGTAACGTGAATGGAGTTCTAGAGAATTATAATGCTGGAGTGTTAGGTATAGAACAAAATAAATATGGGGTTTTGGGCAGCCAATATGATCTCGTTCTTTTTGGCGAAATATCTGCAGATAGCCGAGGAAATAATAGTCATACGATTTTCCAACGAGACCTAACTGTGGGAGGATCACTTCTTCTTAATGATATCGATGATAGTGAATTTAGTCTATTTTTGACACAAGATTTGTCATATTCATCTGGAACAAATCGTTTTTCTTATTCTACAAGATTGAATGATGCATTTACGATTGAAGCTATTTTAAATTTGTACTCAAATCTGGAACAAGACCCTAGCAAATTACCTTTAGCAAAAGACAGCAGTGCTAATGTTACTTTTAACTATAATTGGTAATTAAGTTTTCTACTTTTCCTAGGTCCTTGCAGCCTCGAAGGCTTCCCAAGCTTCCTTAAATTTTTCAAAATCAAAATCATTTTGTTTGGCCGGTTTTAAAATTAACTGTTCAGTATCTAATAATTTATTGATTGAGCTTTCAAGGATACTTATTACATCCTTTGGAATAACCACGGCACCATGTCTATCGGCATGTATTAAATCACCATCATTTATTTTTAATGAGAATATTGTAACAGAACAGGCAATCTCCTTTACATGCACATATGCATGGCTTGGCCCAACAGAACCTGCAAGAACAGGAAATCCATCAGGCAAATCACCCAAATCACGCATTACACCATTTGTAAATGCTCCATACATTCCAAATCCTTTATGTATGTTAGTGTTTACCTCTCCCCAGAAAGCACCAACACAGTTTGGAAAATCAATATCTTCTATAACTGCAACAGAAGGGTTGTTTGCTGTAGCCATATGCTCGTAATAGGAAAGTCGGCGTTTTTTAATTGCCTCAATAGACTCTGTTGGAGGGCTAAGTGCAGTAATCTTTGCTGTTCTAGCATACCCACATATTGGTTTTTCATTAGGACTAGATGAAATCATTGTGCCTTTAGTAAAATCATTGAAGCCACGTTTTTCTTGTGCAACTTCGATTGCATTACATACAGTTGGTGTATCTATAGTTTCAAGGAGTTTAAAAAGTGAGTCTGTCATTTTAAATTACTCTATTTTTTGGTCTGCTTTTTTAAATAAAAAAAGAATAGTATTTATTAATTTTGTTGAGACGCGATTGCAGCACCTTTTACAAGAGTCTCTAATTTTGCAAAAGCAATTTCCGGGTCTACGGCTCCAAATCCAGCAAAAGTTCCAAATCCACAGTCTGAGCCAGCAATTATACGTTCAACTCCAACAATATTGGTAAAACGCTTTAAACGCTGAGCGACAAGTTCGGGGTGTTCCACAAAATTAGTTGTGGAATCAATCACGCCAGGTATAAGAATTTTATCCTCTGGTATTTCACTTTTTCTATTTTCAAAAATTGTCCATTCATGAGCATGACGTGGATTTGATGTTTCGAATAGTAAATAATTTGCATTTACAGACATAAAAGTTGAAAACATGCTATCCATGGATATGTCGCAGATATGTGGCCCTTCATAATTACCCCAACAAATGTGAACTCTAACATTTTTGGGATTAATTCCTTCAAGTGCATAATTAAGCGCTTCGACATGACTATTTGCAATTTTGATGAACTCTTTATCTGACAAATCGCTGAAAAGCATATGTCGCGATAGTGCAAGGTCTGGACAGTCGATTTGCAAATCAAGTCCGGATTCAACAATTAACTGATATTCAGCCTTCAAAGCATCTGCAAGTGCATGAAGATAGGTCTCCCTGTTTGGGTAGAAATTATTTTGCAAAAATAGGGATATCACACCAGGAGAAGCGGCATTCATAAAACCATGAATATTGCCATATTTTTTAATTGCTGATTTCAAGTTTGAAATATCTTTTTTCAGTTCTGAGTTGCTTAACGGTTTAACTTCTCCTGTACACATTGGACGCGTATATTCTGGCGTGCCACCGCTATCAGCTAATCTTTGTAAGAAGGTGGGAAACATTATTAAATCTGCAGGCGCATTTCTAGGACTATCACCAGAAAATCCAGTATAACGGTCTTTAACATATGTGGCATACGAAATTTTTGATGTCTCTCCATCACTAACAATGTCAATGCCACAATCTTTTTGACGAGAGACAATCAAATCAACATGTTTCTTCATCACCTCGTCAAAGTGCGTAGCGTTATAAGCCTGGTTTTTCTCTTTACTAAATAGAAAGTCTGTTACCTCCTGAGATCTAGGAAGTGAACCAACATGTGTTGTGCGAATATGTGTCATCTATTGATTCCTCTCAAACCAAGTAGGACCAGCTGCATCGTCTGTATTTCTTACACGATATAAACTTGCTTCTCCTGACATGGATGATTCTAACGTATAGTCACATTTTGGTTCGATTAATGCTGTATCACCTGAGTTAAGTATTTCTTCGTGGCTACCGTAAGATAGTTTCCAATGCCCTTTAACAGGCATTAATACATCGTACCTATTTGATCCCATCTCTTTTATTGGGGTATAAGAAGAAAGGAAACTCACCTCAAATCCTGGTTTGTCAAATATAAGTCCATTTTCTCCAATTACAGGCACTTCGCTTTCTCTGGAAAGGGCAAGCATATCTTGGTATCTCGATACCCATCTGGGAACAATATCTATTATGCTTGGCTCTCCCATTAAACTTAACGAGGCCTCATCCATTACCTCTTTTGGATTGATACCATGTGGAAGGGTCTCTGATTTTTTTGTATCATATAACACACCATTTTCTCCGAGAATTAGACCATGTTCCTTCGCCTCTTCAATAACTTGTGGAGCCCAAACTACACCTCCTCCCGCATCGTCACCTCCAAGTATTGCCATTATCATAGAGTAGTCTGTGCCAATATTTTCAAATCCTCTAAACATTCCGGTTGGAATATTAAAAATATCACCTGGTTCGAGTATTACTTCTCCTGTTTTTCCCCATCTTCCCCAAAAAAATCTCCACTTTCCTGATAAAACAAAGAAAACCTCTGCTGTTCTATGAGTATGTAATGAGTTACGGCATTTAGGAGGTTGGCCTGCTGCTCCTATATTAAACCCTGGTGTTTTTTTTATATGAACATGTTGGTCAGCTGCTTCCGAAACTCCTCCTCCGATAATAGTAAAATTTTCTTTTTTATCCGAACCAGGTGTATGAGCATCTATAAACGCTGTTTTGCATGGTACGAGTTCACCATATCGAACAATGTGAATTGGTTTCGTCATTAATCTCTCCCCAAATGAAGATGAATTTGTTTCCAGATAGAAACATCATCAAATAAAGTATATTCGTTTCGAAGACCCCAAGGACCAAATTCTGCATGGCTTATTCCCATAATATAAATATTTGCATTTGATGGGTAGCCAAACCGCCCCTTACCTTCATGCTTTCCAACTAAGGACCATCGTAAAGCAGCCCTTGGGGGCAAAAACGGATCTTCTCTTCCAATCTTATGATGAATTGTAAATGTTGCAGATGGCAGGGCATTGCGAAGAGATTTCCAAAAAGCTTCGATTTCAGTAAAACCAACAGCCATCATACCTTCAGGGTAATATCCTTTTCCAGCCCTATCATAATGATGCTGAATTATGTCGGTTTTACCGTTCATAATAGATCTTAGAATCTCAGAAAATAAATCGCCCCACTCATTATTATTTCCTGTTCCTGCGTACGGTCCTTTTAAATCCATAGAGGCAGAAAAAGGTTTAATACAATTTTCTATACCTCCTTCTTGTTGAATTTGTTTATGTGCAAAATCAGCACTATTATGTCCGAGTTGTTTAACAATACCTCCAACATCACGCACTAACCATTCGTCATCAATTTGATTGTTTTTTGCATGACAGTCTGCAATCACCCGATAGTGAATTTTTTTACCAGTAGGTTCTCCAAAGCTACCTTTACCAAGATGAGTTGCTGTAGAAAATATTCGATGAGAAGATAACATGCCTCTTTCTGGAGAGCCTGACCAAATGACGTCTTCTCCTAGAAGTTGTCTGTCAGGAAATTCTGATAAAGTATCAAGAGTGGCCTTTATAACTGCCTTATTGCCTATAACAAGAGAGCTAGGAGAGCGCACAGGAATATCATCTGAATAATAATGATTTAATGTATCCACCTTTTTTTCTTCCCAGATCTCGTGTGTGATTCCCAGAATATAATTTGGAAAATTATCAAATCTACTATCAAACCCTTTCATTCATCACCCTCCAATTTTTCTTGCTAGAAGAGCGAATGATGAGTTCTCCAGCTAGTTTAATATCGCCTCTTTCTATAGGCTTATTTTCCATATAGCACATGAGAAGGAAAACTGTTTGTTGAACCATTTGCTCTACGGGTTGTGAAACTGTAGTTAGATCATAGCTTGCTAACCGCGAGGGTGGAACATTATCATAACCGACAATTCCAATATCATCAGGTATTTTTAATCCGTGCTCGAACCTTAAAACATCCATTACAATTAGAGCCATTGCGTCATTTGCGACAAAAATTGACTCTGGTTTTTCTGAACTATTTATAATATTTAGAGCTGCATCTCGTGCCTGCTCACTCCTGAAATTTCCTACAGCTCTAGCGCTAATGTTAAAACCATATTCCTCTAGTTTGTCTGAAAAGCCTGCCTCTCTATCGCGTTGAGTAGAGGCACCTTCCCAACCCGCAATATAACCGAAGGAACGATACCCTTGTTCAATTAAATGTTCAGCGATCAGACCTCCACCAAGATAATTGTCTGTTGTTACTGAAGCAAATGAGGGATTATGTTGAATACGATTGAATTGCACTACTGGAATACCAGCATTTTCACATTTTTCAGTCAATGCAGAAGATAGCGCAACAGACGCTGTTACAATTGCATCTATTTGATACTCCAGTATTTCCTCAACTACATTATCTACATTACTTGCAGTTTGCTCTGCCATAAAAACAAGAACATGATAACCCTCTTTTTGTAATGCGTTTGACAGACGCTCAAGTACCTCCGGGTAAAAATAATTATCTAGATAGGCAACAACCAAACCAATCATATGAGAACGACCAGTAAGGAGAGACCGCGCTATTCTGTTTGGTCTATAACCTAATTCTTTTGCGGCATTTTGGACTTTTTCTACCGTTTTTGCTGATGCAGAAGCCCCTTTTGTGAATACTCTGCTTACAGCTGATTGACTCACTCCAGCGAGTTTTGCTACATCTTGAGACGTAATTTTTTGCTGGGCATGGTCATTTGCAAATGCGCTTGTACCTATGGTCGAATCCTTTGACATCACTGAACCTCACCTAACTTAACTTGAGCAAGGCTGGTTCTGGGAAAAGCAAGCTCTCGCATTCGTGATATAACGTTCACATCAATTTGTGCCCATATATCAAGTAAATCAATCATAACCCAATTTTCCCGAATTTTATCTTTTTCTAATCTCCAGAAATCAAGTGAACGAAGAGTAATTTTATGGTTTGTGGGCGCTATGCCTAACCAGCCATCTCCAGTAAGTGTTTGTGACATATTTGGCCAACCTGTCACTGCCACATAGTTTTCTTCCGAAAAAAAGTGATGTGTTGTCTCTTCTGGATATTGGCCTCTATCTGGCATTGCCCTTAAAAACGGGATTTGGTGAAACTTTCGAAAACCTAAAACACCCCTACTACTCCCAATGCCGGAGGGCCCATACCAATTAAATTTTGGGTGCCAGAATTTTTCAAGTTCCATAATCTTTTCATCCCCATATTTGGGATGCTTGCTCATAGCTGAGAGCATTTCTAATACAATTAATTTATTTTTCTCTCCTTCCTGCTCATTTGATTTATTACACTTTATGCCATCCTGAGTGGCAGGTGAGGGCACAAGCCATTCACGCCCTAGGGAAGGCCCCATTGGC
>CACGLE010000012.1 GCA_902573725.1 uncultured SAR116 cluster alpha proteobacterium | reverse complement strand
ATTTGAGGCTAGCCAAAAAAGATATTAAATGGAAGAAAACAAAGTAAATCCCGATTTTATTATTATTGGTGGTGGCAGTGCTGGATGTGTCCTAGCTAATAGATTAACTGAATGCAAAACTCATCATGTTTTGCTCATTGAGGCGGGACCAAAAGATAAAGATCCATGGATACATATCCCAATTGGGTATGGAAGGAACTTTAGAAATCCGAAAATTAATTGGATGTTTAAAACAGAGCCAGGTGAAAACTGGGTAAAAAATGGGGTGCCTACCCCTCGGGGAAAGGTAATTGGTGGTTCGAGCTCAATTAATGGTATGGTTTACATGCGTGGAAATCCCGATGATTATAATCACTGGCAACAATTAGGTAATTCTGGATGGGGTTTTGATGATGTTCTGCCCTATTTCAAAAAATCTCAAAACCAGCAAAGAGGAGAGGATAATTATCATGGTACGGGAGGAGCATTATGGGTTAGTGATCCTGCTGAAATACATCCTATTGCTGAAGCTTACATTAGCGCGGGGATTGAAGCGGGGTATAAATATAACCCAGACTTTAACGGTGAAAGACAGGAAGGCTTTGGGCCTATTCAATGGACAACAAAAAAAGGCAGGAGGTCAAGCGCTGCTACAGCCTACTTGAGTCCAGCAAAATTTAGGAAAAATCTCACGGTTATTTCGCAGGGTTTAGTACAACGGATTATCTTTGATGGTATAAAAGCAGTCGGGGTCGAATATAAAATTTTAGGCAAACGATTTCTCGTATATGCAAAAAAAGAAATTATTTTATCTGCAGGTGCCATTCAGTCACCGCAGATATTGCAGTTGTCAGGTATAGGGAAGGCAGCAGATTTAAGAAAGATTGATGTCCCCGTGATAACGGATTTGCCAGGAGTTGGAGAAAATCTCCAAGACCATGTGAATGCTCCTTTGCTCTATAAAACTAAATTATCTTTTACTGCTAATAAATTATACCATGATCCTTTTCGGAAAATAAAAGAGGGTCTTAAATATGCTTTTTTTAGGAGAGGTATGCTTGCTATGGGGGCATGTTATGCAGGGGGATATCTCACTGTTCAAGCAGAATCAGCCAATCCTGATATACAAGCATTGCTTTTATTATTTAGCACTGAAGACCTAGGGGGTGTTCCCCATAAGTTTGATGGTATTACAATTAATGTAGCTTTAATGAGACCTGAAAGTCGTGGGTTTGTAAAAGCAAAAAATGCAAATATTTCTGAAGCTCCTGTTATTCAACCTAATTATTTAGAGGCTAAGAAAGACCGTGATACCCTAGTAGCGGGGATGCAGGAAATCAGAAAAATTATGCGCAAACCTGCTCTTCAGGAAATAATTTTATCCGAATATAGTCCCTCCTCAGAAGTAGAAAGTAATGAACAATGTTTAGATTTTATTCGTGACAGAGCAAGAACATCCTATCACCCCGTTGGAACCTGTAAAATGGGACGAGATAAAATGGCGGTTGTTGACGAGCGATTAAGAGTTAAAAAAATATCTTCTTTGAGAGTTGTAGATGCCTCAATCATGCCTACTATAACCTCTGGAAATACAAATGCACCAACGATTATGATAGCTGAGAAAGCTGCGGATGTGATTTTATCAGACTATAGGAAATAATGGTTTAGGTTTTGGATTTTAATCGTGCATACTTGAATTACAGGAGAAGCAAATGAAAACACGTCAATTAGGAGAATTAAAAGTATCTGAATTAGGTCTCGGCTGTATGGGAATGTCAGCAGTTTATGGGGAAAAAGACGATGAAGAATCCATTGCCACGATCCATCAGTCAATAGAAGCAGGATGCACGTTTCTTGATAGTTCAGATGCATATGGTAATGGACTTAATGAAGAATTATTAGCAAAAGCGCTGGTTGGAAAAAGAGATAAAGTGATTCTTGCTACTAAATTTGGAAATTTAGGAATGATTAATCCACAGACGCCAGTTGATGGGCGTCCAGAATATGTAATTGAGGCATGTGAAAAAAGCCTAAAACGCCTAAATACGGACGTTATAGATTTATATTTCCAACATCGTGTAGACCCTAATGTGCCTATTGAAGAGACATTTGGAGCAATGTCACGTCTTGTTGAACAGGGTAAAGTTAGGTATTTAGGTATTTGTGAAGCTAGTTTTGATACCATCAAAAAAGCTCATGCCACCCATCCTATTGTTGCTGTGCAGACCGAATACTCTCTTTGGTCTAGAGATAGTGAGGAGTTAATTGATGATCTTGAAGAATTAAATATCGGATTTGTAAATTATTCCCCATTGGGAAGGGGATTTTTAACCGGTACCATAAATTCATTTGACGATTTATCAGAAAAAGATGGAAGAAGGGGGCACCCAAGATTTGCACCGGACAATATGAAAAAAAATACCCCTCTTCTGAAGGTGCTATCAGAAATATCTGAGATTAAAGGATGCACTATGGCTCAAATCGCTATCGCTTGGACAATGGCAAAAGCTCGTTATGTTGTGCCGATACCCGGAACAAAAAAGCGTAAATATCTAAATGAAAATTTGGCTGCAGCTGATTTAAATCTGAGCGTTTCAGACATGGAGCTTTTGAATTCAAATTTTCCCACAGGCATTACAGCAGGAACAAGATACCCAGAGAAATTAATGGGGGGCTTAGGAATTTAAATAAATCATTTGTAGTAATATTTTTTAAGCTTATAAAAAAAACTTAAATTTAAATTTAGCAGGGAATTCTAAATATAATGGATGCTCAAACTTCTTCTGAAGTAAAAGGTTTTTTTGATGAAGAAACACATACTATTAGCTATGTAATTTATGATAAACAGACAAATAGTTGCGCGGTTTTAGATTCAGTTTTGGATTTGGATTATGCTTCAGGAAAAATTAATTATTTAAATGCTGATAAAATCATTAATTTCATAACTGAGAATAACTTAAAACTCTGTTGGTTGATAGAAACACATGTTCATGCAGACCACTTGTCTGCTGCCCCATATATTCAACAAAATCTTGGAGGCAAAATTGCTATCTCAAAGGAGATAGTGAAGGTTCAGGAAATTTTTGGGAAAGTATTTAACGCAGGTACAGAGTTTGAGCGAGACGGTAGTCAGTTTGATTTGCTCCTGGAGGACGGGGACACCTACAAGATTGGTAACTTAAGAGGAAAGGCATTGCATACCCCTGGTCATACCCCTGCCTGCATGGCGCATGTAATTGAGGATACAGTTTTTGTAGGTGACACCCTTTTTATGCCAGACGGCGGTACTGCAAGAGCTGATTTTCCCGGAGGAGACGCACGCACCCTTTTTAGGTCAATTCAGAAAATACTTGCTCTTCCAGACAATACTAGAATGTTTGTATGTCACGATTACATGCCTAATGGGAGAGAAGTTAAGTGGGAAACCACTGTTTCTGAACAAAAACAAAATAATATTCATATTGGTGACGCTATTCATGAGGATGAATTTGTAAAATTGAGAGAAAAACGTGATTCCACTCTAGGAATGCCCAAGCTTATAATGCCTTCAATACAAGTAAATATGAGGGCAGGAAATATGCCACCATCTGAGGATAATGGAAGTACATTTTTAAAAGTCCCCATATCTGGAATAAAAGGTTTAAGATGATAATAAATTGGGAAGCATTCACTCCCGAAATGTCCTTTTTGGGGGGAACACTGATAGGATTAGCAGCTTTAATTTTGATGTTTGTGAATGGCAGAGTGATGGGTGTAAGTGGAATTTTAAGTAAATTAATTTCACCAGCATCCTCTTTTGAGTTTGCATGGCGAATAAGTTTTGTAGTTGGCATTATTTTAGCTCCAACAATATTATATTTCATAACAGGAAACACTATTCAGTTTATAGAGGTTGCTGAAGGTTGGCAGCTTTACAGTGCTGCGTTTCTTGTAGGTGTTGGTACAGCCATTGGATCTGGATGCACTTCTGGCCACGGAATATGCGGTATTTCCATGTTATCTATGCGTTCAATAATAGCCGTCACAGTGTTTCTCTCTACTGCTATTATTACTGTGTTCATAATCAGTTTAAGATAATAGGATAGGATTAATCATTATGTTGTCAATTTTTGTTTCTCTAATAGTTGGATGCATATTTGGCCTTGGCCTGGCTTTTGGTGGTATGTTGGACCCATCTAAAGTTGTTGGTTTTCTAGATATTTTTGGAGCATGGGATCCTTCACTTGCCTTTGTAATGATGGGAGGAATTATGGTAAATGCGACAGGATACCTTATTCTTATTAGGGAGAAGAAACCTATATTTACGGAAAAATTTCATTTACCAGATAACATTTTTATAGATAGAAGATTGATAGTTGGAAGTGCAATATTTGGAGTAGGATGGGGATTAGCTGGATTGTGTCCTGGCCCGGTTGTGGGAAGTTTGTTTTTAAATCCAAATTCTATCGTGCCGTTTTTGTTAATAATGTTAGTGGGTTTAAAAATAGGAAGTCTAGTAAAAGCAAAGTTATAGAAACTTATAAAAAGTGTGTAACTTTATTGAGTGAATTGTTAATTTAATTAGTTTTATACCGTGCTGCATTTATTAAACTTTGAATAAAGCTAAGCCTTTAGCATGTTAAAAATATTTAATGTGGCAAGGACTATTTATCTATTGTGGGTTGAAAAAATTGTTTTTCTACTAACGCGCAAATAGCGTGTCCAGCAATAAGATGACCCTCTTGGATCTGAGGTGTGCGCATTGACGGAGTTTTAAAAATAAAATCACACATTGTATCCAATTTACCTCTATTCAATCCCGTCATTCCTACCACAGAAATTCCCATTCTTTTTGCGGTTTCAACGGCTTTTAAAATGTTTTGGGAGTTACCAGATGTTGAATATACAAATAAAAGATCACCTTTTCTACCCACTGCCTCTATTTGTCTCGAAAAAACCATTTCGTATCCGTAATCATTCCCTATAGCAGTTAGTATTGAGGTGTCAGTGGTTAATGCTATTGCAGGTAGCCCATTTCTATCAATCAAAAATCTACTGACATATTCGCTAGCCATATGCTGACAATCTGCTGCACTTCCACCGTTTCCTGCAAATAATAATTTATTCCCAGTTTGTAATCTATTGAGACATTCACTGGCTATTTCAAATAGAAGTGAAAGTAGGGTAGGGTCTGAGACCATATTTGAAATACATTGGTTACTGTCATCTAAATAAAGTTTTAAAAATTTTTTAGGGCTCATTAAGATGCTTCCCCTTAAAATAAAAATTAAGATGATAGATTTTACATTTAATATCGGTATAGGACAAACTTATTTGCCTATGTTCATTATTATAGTGGAATTTTAAAAAACTCAATTAGCATCTAAATAAAGGCTTAAAAATTTTACGAAATTAAATCAGTTTGTTTTTAAATAAATGAATGGCCCATTTTGAAATTACAATTAAAGGTATTAAAAAAAATAATGGTATAATGGCTTTACAATTAAAAAATTTGAGTAAAAATATTGTTTTAGATTAAAGCAAACTAGAAAGAACAAAATAATGTCAAAAGACTCAAAATATAAATTTATTCTGATTCCTCCATTTCATCTTCCTGATGAAAACGAGTTTACAGTGCCAGGTTATTCAGTGCCAAAGGATAAGTCTAGAGAAGAAAGATTATTAAATGCTGATTTTGTACTTCCTCATTTGGAAGACGTTGATTGGGAACTCCACCCAGGAGCAAAACCGCCTTATGGAAATTGGTCGGTAGAAACGAGGGAAGAGTTTGCACATGCAGCAACCGCAAGAATGGGTTGTGTAAGAGAAGCTTGTGAAACAGGTAAATATAATGCTGCGATTCTTTTAGGCGGAGGAGAACCAGGGTTCTTGGAGTCACGAGAAATCGGAAGAGAGTTTGGTGTCGTTGTTACTGCTAATGCATTTTCGCAAATGTATCTAGCAACTATGCTTGGAGATAGTTTTTCCATAATTGATATAGAGGGTGTTCACAATGTTTATTATAGGGATCTTGTTCGGACACATCAATTGACACACAGGTGCCGTTCTATAAGGAGTATAGGATATAGCCTGCCCAGACCAGGAGATACTGATCCTGACACGCTTACTAAGCAATGCGAAGCTGTAGCAAGAGGAGAACAAAATATAGTCGTTGAGAGGGCTGTAAATCAAGCAGAAGCTGCAATTGTCGAAGATGGAGCAGAGGTTATAACACTTGGTTGCTCAATGACATTTTTTCTGAAGCCACATATTGAAAAAGGATTAAAGGATAGAGGATGGGATGTTCCAGTTCTTGAGGGTTACACTTCGTCAATAGAACTTGCTAAATTAATGATTAATTTAAATGTGAATGCAAGTGGTATTACATATATGGGAGCCCGTCCACCTAAGATGAATAGTACCTTATTTGTTTAGTTTAGATTTTTTAAATAATTAGAGCGGCAATATTTTGTTCAAAAACTTTAAAACTTCGTTGATTATTTATGACTAGGAAAAATTTTATCATTTTTATGACAGATCAGCATAGCAGGAAGTTTTTGAGTTGCTATCGCAATCCAATAGTCAAGACTCCAAATCTGGATAAATTGGCGAGAAAGGGGGTAATTTTTGAAAATGCTTCTACAAACTCTCCAATTTGTGTATCTGCACGTGCTTGTTTTTCTACAGGAATATATGTTCATCAAAATAAATGCTGGGATAATGCTATAGCTTATGATGGAAAAATACCGAGCTGGGGGCATTATTTGCAAAAAAATAACATTGATGTTGTTTCAATTGGTAAGCTTCATTTCCGCTCAGCGAATGATAAAACTGGTTTTGACGAACAAATTTTGCCAATGCATATAGCCAATGGAGTTGGAGATGTAATGGGCTCGATAAGACCTAATTTACCAGAGAGACCACAAAGTAGAAAATTTTCAGAACAAATTGGGCCTGGTGAGACTGAATACACTAAATATGACCAGAATATTTCTAGAAAAGCTGCTGAATGGCTGAAAGCTCGTTCTAAAAACAATAAAAAAGATAATCCTTTTCTCCTCTATGTATCTTTTATAGCACCTCATTTTCCTTTAATTGTTCCCCATAAATATTATAATTTATATAAAGATATTGAACTTCCAAATTTTAAGAAATTTAACTCTGAGTTAGTAAATCACCCTTGGTGGATTGCATTTAATAAAAGTATAACATTTGATAACTATTTCAGAGACGACCTTCACAGGAGAGAGGCCATAATATCGTATCTTGGATTATGTACTTTTGTAGATCAACTTATCGGAAACGTTATAGATGAATTAGAGTCTACATCTTTACAAGATAATACTAATATTCTCTTTCTGAGTGACCATGGAGAAAACCTTGGAGCGAGAGGTCTTTGGGGGAAATCGGTAATGTATGAAGAGTCCGTCGGTATACCTATGATTTTGGCAGGCGAGGGCCTCCCTAAAGGTTCGGTTGTGAAAACCCCCGTTTCTTTGATCGATGTTTTTCCATCAATACTCGACGTTTTTGGCATGAATGAGACATACCGATATTCAGGGAATTCATTATTTGAGATTGCTAAAAAGGAAGAAGACGAAAACAGGTTAGTTTTCAGTGAATATCACGGAGCAGGGGCAATTTCTGGAGCATTTATGCTAAGAGATGGACAATATAAATACATTCATTATGTAAATTTTGAACCTGAATTGTATGATTTACAGTCAGACCCCGAAGAACTTGTAAACCTAGCAACAAATAATAAATTTATAGAAATCTTAAAAAATTATAAGAATAAACTTTTTAGGATCGTCGATCCAAATGCAATAAATAACGAAGCTTTGGCTGACCAAGTAAGGCTCGTGGAGAAAAATGGTGGGATAGAAAAAGTATTGATGAAGGGTGGATTGAGCGGGACTCCCGTGCCAGGAGGTAAATCTACACGTGTTGAAATAAACACCTAAAAAGAAGTTTACCGTTTTAAATAATATTAAGTTTGTTCATATTGAAATCTTTTTTACATTGGATTTAATAAAAATATCAAAACGGACTGTTCCACCTAAAATCTGATGCGAGCACTTGGGAAGTGGATTTGGAAGCGGAGATTTGGAGGGCCATTTAAGAGCGACGCGGTTGCAATCTGATTGAAGAGCTGTTTTTATGAGCTCAATTTGATCAGGATCCTCGCCAACAATCGCTCGCAGTTGTCTCATTTTAGACTTAACAAGAGAGGATTTTTTTCTCGGAGGGTGCATAGGGTCTAAATAAATTACATTTGTAGAAAGTGTGGGAAGTAACTCAATTGCATCAGCATGAATTAGTTTCATGCGGGAGATAATTTCTGCAGTTCTACCACCTACGTTAGACGCTCTCCTCATTCCATCTGCAAGCAGATCATGAATTATTTGGGAGCGTTCAATTAGCGTTACATGCGAGCCAAGAGAAGCTAGTATAAAAGCATCTCTTCCAAGTCCAGCAGTGGCGTCGATTATATTTGGTCTAATTTTAGATTTAATTCCAACTGCTTTGGCTATATCTTGTTTTTTTCCACCACCAAAATTTTGTCTGTAGTTAACAGAGCTGCTAATAAAATCAGCAATTAAAGGCTTTTTGCTCATAAATGTTTTTTTATTTCTCTTCATAATACCTTTTCAAAGAATTGCTCGAACCAATCAGTTACTAGAATTACCCAAATAATTATTTTGTAAGAAAACAAAATATAAGCAATTATAAGTATCCATCTAGAAGTGCAAGTACAATGACTGTTTGTGATGTCAGATAGTTTTTTAAAAAAAACTAGAGGAAGGTAGTTAGAATGCAATTCGACTATATCATCATAGGTTCTGGATCTGCGGGCTCAACGCTCGCTTATCGTCTGGGAGAAAATAAAAAATACCCTATTTTGGTCTTAGAATATGGAGGTAGTGATGCTGAACCTTTAATCCAAATGCCTGCTGCATTGTCATATCCTATGAATATGAAAAATTATGATTGGGGGTATTCTACAGAACCAGAGGATATACTTGATGGACGCTCACTTGCTTGTCCTAGAGGTAAAGTAATAGGAGGCTCAAGTTCCATGTATAACAAATTGAAATTTAAACGCACCTAATATCATGGTTGCTGAAAAAGCATCAGATCATATATTTGGACGTGGAATGCTTTCACCATCTAACCTTAAAGGTTTTATTCATCCCGAATGGCAAAATAGCCAGAGATAAAGCTCACTCGAATAATACTTTTAGTGTAATTGAACCAATAATAATATAGTTAGAAAATCATATAATATTTTTGTTAAGAAGCTGAATTATCATGTCTGCTAAAGAAGTGATTGCAAACAATGCAACAGACCTAGTGATTGTAGGTGGTGGCGTTAATGGGTGTGGTATTGCTCGCGATGCTGCTGGCAGAGGTCTATCGGTAATACTTGTTGAGATGGATGATTTGGGGGCGGCGACTTCTTCTGCTTCTACTAAGTTGTTCCATGGTGGTCTTAGATACCTTGAATATTTCAGTTTTAGACTTGTCAAAGAGGCACTAACCGAGCGTGAAGTGCTACTCAAATCAATGCCTCATGTTAGTTGGCCAATGAGGTTTATTCTGCCTTACGATAAATTTATGAGGTTCGATTCATTTACACCAGCAACTAAATGGATAAATTATATTATGCCTTGGTCAAAGTCTAAAAGGCCGTTTTGGTTAATCAAACTTGGACTTTATCTTTATGATTCCCTGGGTGGAAGAAAAATTCTTCCTCCAACAAAATTATTACATTTCCCAAATTCTAAAGAAGGAAGGCCTATTAAAGCAAAATTTAAGAGAGGGTTTGAATATTCAGACTGCTGGGTTGATGATTCACGACTTGTTATTTTAAATGCTCGAGATGCGCAAGACCGGGGCGCTACAATACTGCCAAGGGTAAAATTAATAAAGGCAGAAAGAACTAAGATTTATTGGAATTTAACATTCCAAGACCAGAAAACTAATCAAGAATGGCAGCAAAAGGCTCGCTACTTGATTAATGCAGCAGGTCCCTGGGTTGGCAGTATTTTGAAGGAGAAATTGGGTCAAATTGATATGCCATCGATAAGACTAGTTCGTGGAAGCCACCTTGTTGTCAAAAAACAATATGATCACGAAAAAGCCTATTTCTTGCAGGGGAGGGATAGTCGAATTGTATTTGCTATCCCTTATGAGCAAGACTTCACTCTAATTGGTACAACTGAGGTCGATCATGATTCTGCACAAATTAAACCAGTCTGTACTGATGAAGAACGAGATTACCTGCTTGAATTTGTAAATCTTTATTTTAGTAAACCAGTTACAAAAGAAGATATTGTTTGGTGTTATTCTGGCATACGCCCGCTTTATCAAGATGGTAACGCTGTTTCGGCATCTGCTACTCGTGACTATGTATTAAAAGTAGATAAGTCAGATGCACCATTATTAACAATATACGGAGGAAAAATTACTACATATCGAAAATTAGCAGAAAATGTTATGAGTAAGGTTGTTCCTTACTTCGGCCTTAACGATAAACCTTGGACAATCAATGTTGCTTTGCCGGGAGGAGATTTTAAGGTTGATGAATTTAATCTGCTGATGGAGAGAATATTAGAAGAATTTCCTTATTTATCTCCAGACTGGGCAAGACGTCTTCTACGTCAATATGGTACCGAGACAAAAAAAATTTTGAATAATACCCAACAACTAAGTGATTTGGGTCGCCACTTTGGTTGTCATATAACTGAGAGAGAATTACGCTGGTCAATAGCTAATGAGTGGACACAAAATGCAGAAGATTTTATATGGCGCCGAACAAAATTGGGACTTAAATTAACAAAAAAAACAGATAGAAGAAATTGATTATTTCATTCAGAAGACCAAAAAAGGTCTGCTTTAATGATCAAAATCTTATTGAAAGAGAAGTTAATTCATTACGTGATTTGGCCA
Source organism: uncultured SAR116 cluster alpha proteobacterium (assembly GCA_902573725.1). Taxonomy (GTDB): domain Bacteria; phylum Pseudomonadota; class Alphaproteobacteria; order Puniceispirillales; family Puniceispirillaceae; genus UBA5951. The sequence goes on along the minus strand of CACGLE010000012.1, from coordinate 29,563 downwards.
ATTATCTTTGAAACTATTTATTAGCCTGGTTAATTCACTATTTGCCGCACATAAATATCGCTCGTTTTTTATATCATCCCCACTTTTTATACTAAGTGCTGCAGTTGCATCCTCAAAGGTAAGTGCTCGAAACTCGTTTAAATTATTAATGGTGGGACTAAAGAATAATCCTTCATTTCGGTAGAGTGTTCTGAAAAATAATAGTTCTCCATCAGTAACGAGTAAGGTTGCATTTGCCAAAAATTGCTTAGTTGAGTTAATTCTTTCTTGTAGTGTCTTTGATGGTAAAATGACTTCATTATCTAAGCATAGATAAGCTGTCGCCTGAAGTTTTTCTTCAGCATGTACGATAGAAAAAATACAACCTAGAGAAATTGTGAGTATAAAGGGATAAATATAATTTTTAATTAAATCCATGAATTTATCTTATCGTTTCATTTTAGAACTTAAAAAATATAATATACTAATTAGCCAGTCAAAATATTGGGTAGCCATAAGGCTAAAATAGGTAATGAAACAAGAATAACTATTCGGATTAGTTCGGCAACAAAAAATGGAGAGACTCCTTTAAAAGTATCAGAGATATCACAATTATCTGCGATAGAGGAAATGACGAAAACGTTCATTCCAACTGGAGGGGTAATGAGTCCTACCTCTACAACAACAAGCGCGAGTATACCGAACCAAATCTTTAGGTCTCCCGTCGTCATGCCAAAACCAGCAGTTTCTGCAGCTATATGTACGCCACCATTAAGTTCTACAAGCACTGGCCAGAAAAAAGGTATTATTAGCAGAATTATTGAAAGGCTATCTAGCAGGCAGCCAAGCAAAATTATACCTAAAAGCAGCACAATTAGCACTGACATTGGCTCGAAACCAGCAACTAATATCCAATCAGCAAGAGCTTGTGGAAGACCTGTACGGCTCATGTAAATCTTCATTAACTCTGCACCTAGTAAAATTAAATAAATCATGCCAGACAAACCGGCTGTTTCTAAAAGTGCTTCTTTAAGTTGTGTGAAATTTAATTTTTTGGTTACGTATCCAATTATTAATACAAGGCCAACACCAAGAGACGCCGCTGGTGTTGGATTAAAAAATCCAGCGTACATTCCCCCTAGCACGATAAAAAAAACAGAGGCAACAGGGAGAATGCCTATTGTCGCTCGTATTCGCTCCTCTTTGTCCGTTTTTCGTGTTTTAGGGGCAGCATCTGGGTAAATAGCAACAAAGATTGCTATGGTTGCCAAAAATAAGCATATAGCCAGCAAGCCGGGTATAAGGGCTGCAGCAAACATAGATACAATATTCACCTCTACAATTAGAGCATAAATAATTAGAACTATTGATGGTGGAATTAAAATTCCAAGAACTCCGCCTGCTGCTAAAACACCTGTTGCAAGAGAAATAGAATAATTGAATTTTAGTAATTCGGGTAATGCAACCCTCCCCATTGTGGATGCTGTTGCAATAGAAGAGCCACAAATAGCCCCAAAACCCGCGCATGCAGAAATAGCAGCCATAGCACTACCCCCCCGCAACCAACTAAGCCATGAATTAGCCGCTGCAAATAATGCGCTACTAAGACCTATTCTTGAAGCTAAGGCGCCCATCAAAATAAATAGAGGAACTACAGACAAATCATAATTAGAAAACTGACCATATGCTAACGTTTTTAATTGATTAAAGATAGTACCTACACCATCTATATTCATGATACCTATACCACCGGTGAGTATCATCGCATATGCAATTGGAATCCGTATAACAATTAGAAAAATCAGCACAAATAACGAGCTCATTCCCAAAAAAATCGGTTCTGTCATCAGCGACTCTTTAATTTATATCTGAGGGACTTATGAGAGTTAAAATCTTGTTTAAGCGTAATTAGGCTTGCTATCGCTAAGAGGCAAAGCGAAAAAATTATTGGTAAAAAAGTAATCCAAATAGGAAACTGCAAAATGGTGCTTGTATAATTGTATGCCCTCTGGTCACTCATACCTTCATACATGCGCCAGACCAAAAGTATAGAAAATAGAAAAGCCACAAAGGAGGCGACAATGCTGAGCAATAACTGAGTTTTAATATTCGCCCGTGAAGTGAAGATTTCAGCAGAAATATTGTGCTTATATAGCTGACAGTATGGAAGAAAGCAAAATACTGCTACTGCAATACCCATCTGTGTGAGTTCAAAATCTCCTTGAAGTGGAATTAGAAAGATTCCTCCAATAATTGAAAATACATTTATGCATACAATCATTATTAGTATGAAACCACCAACCAGTGCCCAACCCGTGATCAAATTCTGCCATAAGTTAGATAACAAACGAAAATAGGACATTTTGAGCCTTTGTTATTTGTTACGATAATGAGATGCTATGGCTTTTCGAGCTTTATCAACAAGTGCGTTTCCATCAATATTTTTATCGGCTACGCTATTAATCCATCTATCAACTACGCTTGATAGAATGTTTGTAAACTGAACCGTTTCTTCTTCGGTAAGCTCGATATGCGTATTTCCTGCATTAATAGCGATTTGTATTCCTTGATCTTCACCTTTTTTAAGTTTTTGCCCTATTTCAGCCCACCAGTCAGGTCCTGAGGCATCTTTGAAAATTTTCTGAATTTCTGCTGGAAGATTTTCCCACCTCGTTTTATTCATTGATGTTTGGAACAGAAGAGAACCAATGCGTTCGTTATTAAAGCCCTCAATTTGGAATTGAGTTTGATGCTGAAGTTGCAGTGCTGGAATGATTTCCCAAGGAACAAACGCACCATCAACCACACCTTTTTGAAGTGACTGTGGCAGATCAGGAACCGGCATCGCAATAGGAATTCCTCCTAATGCCTCAATGCTCCAAGCACCTGTGCGTGATGGTGTTCTTATTTTTTTTCCAGAAAGATCAGTTGGTGACCGAATAGCTTCATTTCTCATATGAATAGCGTTTCCTGCATGCACGCTTAAGAACATTACTTGTAAACCGGCATAATCCGGCTTCAAATCTGCTTCAAAAAGATCAAAAAGGGCAAGGTTTACAGGTTCAGGATCGTTAGTAAAAACTGTGGGAAGCTCAAAAACTTCGGAGCGTGGGAACATTCCAGGGGTATACCCATTCACAGTCCAAATAATATCTACGACACCATCCCGTGCTTGCTGAACGAGCTCAGGTGGTTTCCCACCAAGTGTCATTGAAGGGAATATCTCAATTGAGATACTGCCATTGCTATTTTTTTCAATATTATCTACCCAAGGTTGTAATATTTCTGTTTGCCAAAATGAGTTTGCCCCGAGAAAATGATGAAATTTAAATTTATATTCTTCTGCCCATGCTGATTGTGAAATCAAGATCCCACAGCAGACGACTATAAAATATTTTACAAAGAGCTTTAGCCAAAAACCTAGAAATTTTGATAAAGTAATCGTTTTATTTCTCACGGGCCTCTCCAAAATAAAGGTGCCTACCTAATCAAATCACATCACATCACATTAAAGTATGATAATAATGCGCGAGTATTTTATATGCAAATTAAGGCGAGATAGCACCAAATGAATAGTTATATATATAGTTTATTTGTTCTAGCAAACAAGAAAGCATATAATTTGAATTTTGATTTTTTTGCTGAAAAAACTCTCCAGCTAATATAAACAAGAAATAAATATTTTTGTGATGCGACCATTTATAAATTCTACTCGCAAAAATCCATATTTTTTAAAGTTAAAGGATTTTTTAGTATGTCTTCTCAAATAAATGCTGGTATATTGCGTGTTTGCTTGTCGACGATGATTTTTGCTTCACTTTGGCTTACAACAAGCAGTTCTGTATTTGCACAGCAGAATAGAGGCGCAATTGTGCAAGCAGAGCGTGTTGAGAAAATGACTTTACCGAATTTTACTCAAATTGGTGGGTCTGTGGTTGCTGGCGATCCTTTTTTTATTACAGCTAGCCTAACAGCTAAGATTGTAATGAAAGATTGGCAAATTGGGGACCCGGTGAAAGCAGGGGACATAATTGCTAAACAAGATACCTTTGTAATTGAACATCAGCTTCAAATTCATCGCTCAGAGCTAGAGGCAACTGAAAATGAAATTGCATCTTTAAATGAAAATCTTAAGTATGAAAAATCTCTTTTATCACTTACTCAAGAGCAACTCGTACTATTAGACCGTAGAGCTGAATTCGCTAAAAAGCTAGCTCAGAGCAACGCAATTTCATTCGAAAATTCAGAGAACGCGCAGATCGCGCTTAATGCGGCTCAACAACAATTAGTTAATCGCAATAAAATACAAAGCGATCTTAAATATTCATTAAAGCAATTAATCGTAACTGAAGAAAGATTGAGGCTCCAAATCAAAAAATTAGAGCAGGATCTATCGGATGCAACTCTTAAATCGCCTGTTGATGGGCAGATTATATCATTATTTTCGGAAAAAATAGGATTTGCAAGGCAAGGTGATATGATAGCTAGCATACGAACTGATGAAGGATATGGGGTAGAGTTAGATTTACCCGTTAAATATTTACCTTTTATCAATTCGGAGTCTCAGTTAAGAGCTCGTAGCCTATCAGGAGAAAACTTTATGCTTTCACTCAGGGCTATTCTTCCAGAAGAGAATAGAAGGACTGCATCTAGACTGACGAAATTAATTTTTGATGGAGAAGTGTTGAGCAGTATTCGTGCTAACGGAGCGCAAATAAACGTTCTGGTTCCAAGCACAGAGGTTCAAGAACTGCTGGTTATCCCTCAAGATGCAGTAGTACCAGTTGCAGGTGGGCATGTTGTATTTGTCTTCGATAATGGGATAGCAAAGCGTCAGGCAGTTCGTTTGGGAAGTGCTATTGATGAGCGAATTATTGTAAATTCGGGTCTGCAGGCCGGAGAGCTTGTAATAACACGCGGTAATGAGGGATTAGATGACGGCGCAGCCGTTAAGCAAGGAAAAATACCAAAACGAGATGTTCCTAATATGTCAAATGATACATCTCAGGCAGAAAAGGCCGAAGAAATCCCAACCGAACTTGCAGATGATGCGAAAAAATGGCTGCTAAAATGGCAATCAAGTCGAGGTGAGCAATCAGGAAGGTTGGAATTATCTAGCAAAGCAAGCCTTTATAATGATAAGCCTGTATTGGTAACACGTAAAAATGATACTGTATATTTTGATACTGAACTTGTGTTGCCGTTTGGCATTGTAACACTCTCTTTTGAGCTTGTTTCTACACCTAATAGTATGAACGGGACTGTGATTTTAAGCGGATTGCCCAATGGTAGAGAAGTTCAAATGGATGTTATAGGAACGGCAAATTAGGATATCAAAAAAGAGTTTAGGTATATGAACACATTTATAAAGAACGCAATCGAACGTCCTGTTGCTGTTATGGCAATCATGCTATTGATAGTTCTATTCGGGATTGTTGCTTTAAGAACTATTCCAATCCAGCTTTCGCCTGATATCGAAAAGCCAATCTATCAAATTAGAGTATCTTGGCCTGGGGCTGCACCCGAGGACGTCGACAGAGAAATCGTAAGCAGATTAGAGACAGAACTGTCTAATTTAGCTGGTGTTGAAGAAATTTTATCTAGATCATCTAATGGTTCAGCAAGGGTAACGCTCACTTATTCTTTGTTAACCGATATGGATAAAGCACTTACAGTTTTACTTTCAAAACTAGCAGGAATCACAGGTCTTCCAAGTGAGTCATCGGCTCCTCAGGTGCAAACTTCTAATTCTGATGATAGTCCTATTGCCAGAATGGCATTAGTTGCGCTGGAGGGGAAAAATGTAGATTTAGAAAACCTTGGAAGTTTTGTAACAAGTAAAGTTGTGGACTACCTTGCGAGAACACCAGGAGTTTCCGAAATCACATATAATGGTGGCGGTAAAAAACAACTCAAGGTTATTATTGACCCTCAGAGGCTTGCCTCTTACCGCCTTTCAACTTCAATAGTGTTAGACGCCTTAAGAACCGCCACTACACTTCAATCTGTTGGAAGAGTGCAACAAGGAAAGCGCGTTTACACAGTAAGAACTGAAGCGATTGCCTACACACCTGAGACAGCATTAAATACTATTTTGAGAGCAGACTTTAACGAAAATGGACAAATTTCTCCCGTCTTATTGTCAGACGTTGCTGATGTTGAATTTGCGATTGAAAAAAGAACCAGCTTTAGACGCCTCAATGGTCAGGACGCTATCATTATAAATGCATTGAGAGAGCCTGGTATAAATGTTGTAACAACAATGCAGACCCTATCAAGCTCAGTAAAGGACTTAAACGAAACAACTCTGAATCCGAAAGGTTTACAACTCAACATCATTTATGATGAAACAGCATATATTCGTTCTGCGATTGACCTTGTGCAGCAGAATATTTGGATAGGCGGTATTTTAGCACTCTGTATTTTGCTCTTATTTCTGCGGTCATTGTTTCCAACAATGGTAATTTTTATAGCAATCCCAGTTTCTGTAGTAGGAACATTTGTTGCAATTTCAGGCTTTGGACTTTCCATCAATGTAATATCTTTGGCAGGAATGGCATTCGCAATTGGGATGGTTGTTGACGCGTCTATTGTTTCTCTTGAAAATATATTTAGATTGCGTCAAAAGGGCATGGATGCACCGACCGCAGCCTATCGTGGTGCGCGACAGGTATGGGCACCTATTCTTGGTTCTGCCCTGACTACTGTTTTGGTTTTCGTTCCTATCATTTTGCTAGACTTGCCAGTAGGGCAGCTTTTTCGTGATATTGGTATTGCTATATCAGTATCAGTTTTGATATCAGTCATGGTGTCGGTTACTGTCATTCCAGCTTTGGCATCTAAGCTTTTGGCAGGTCGTCATGACAGATTTCAGAAAATAAAATCTATTCCAGGACTAGACCGAGTTGCGAGGTTTATAGCCTTGCTGATGGTTCAATTTGCAATATATGCAACAAAAAACCGTAAAATCGCTCTTATTACCGTAAGCAGTTTGATTACTATGAGTATTGCAGTCATTTTTTTGATGATGCCAAAATTAGATTATCTGCCAGATGGTAATGCAAATTTCATGTTAGGCAGGATATTTGTCCCACCCGGTTATTCTATTAACGAGACAAAAAAAATAGCAGATAAGATGGAAGAATCTGCAAGACCACTGTGGGAAAAATCAGATAAGATGGGAGATGGTCCTGGCATAGAGCGTTTTTTCTTTGTTGCTTTTGATGGTGGTGGTTTTGCAGGGGCAACAGCGACAGATCCCGAACGTGTTACAGAATTAAGACCTATTTTGATGAGACCGGTTTTCTCGGAGCCTGGAGCACGTGCGTTTGTATTTCAGGCATCTTTATTTGGCCGTTCTGTTGGAGGTTCACGCTCAATAAATGTTGATTTAGCAGGGCCTTCCTTGGCAAGTCTAGTGTCAGTTGCAAGGCAACTTACAAGAATTTTAGACGAATCCTTTCCTGTAAGTGACGGTAATCAGGTGAGAATAATTCCTGGTTTAGATTCAGGCGCTCCGCAAATACGTATTTTGCCAGACTCTGAACAACTAGCAAAAATCGGAATTACAGCTCGAGAATTTAGTTCATTAGTTGATATCCTTAACGATGGTTTGGGAATAGCAGATGTACCAATTAATGGTGAATTGGTAGAATTGATATTAACAGGAGGTAATGCAGGTGAAATGGGAATGGATGACTTGTCAGCAATGCCTGTTATAAATAGACAAGGGTTGATGGTAAGACTTGATCAAGTGGCTCAGGTTGAAATGATCAGCGCACCTCAAACAATAAGACGTTTAAATGGAAATCAGGCGTTGACGATACAAGTGAGACCACGGGAAGCGATTGCTCTTGAAACAGCAATCAGCGTTATCAACGAGCAAGTATTACCCCAACTGACACAAATCGCTAAAAAAAATAATGTTTCGATTGCCGTAAGTGGTGCTGCCAGCGCCCTAGAAGAAACATGGAAAGCAATGCAAGCAAATGTTTTAACTGCACTCTGTGTGATCTTTTTATTGATGGTAATACTACTTAGGTCTTTCATACTTCCTGGAATAATAATACTAGCGGTTCCAATAGCAGCGGCAGGTGGAATTTTAGCTTTATATATTCTTAATATGTTTTTAAGGCAACCTCTTGATATGCTTACAATGCTCGGGTTTGTGATTTTGACAGGTATAGTTGTGAATAATGCTATTTTAATGGTTGAGCAAACATGCCTGCAGATCCGTGAGGAAAATATGGCTGTTAACGAAAGTATAATAGAGGCTACCAGAAATAGGATAAGACCTATTTTCATGTCTACTTTTACTTCTCTTTTTGGTTTGGTACCGCTTGTTATTTTTCCAGGTGCAGGTTCAGAGCTTTACAGAGGAATTGGAACGGTAGTATTTGGGGGGCTTGCTTTATCGACTGTTGCTACTTTGTTTATCGTGCCAGGACTTTTGGCACTAGCTCACAAGCAGGTTGTGGCGTCTAGTCGCAAAACACAGATAAGTGATGATTAAATAACGCTTGAAGTTCATAAAATTGAGTAAAACCATCGAACTTAGTCATATAATCAACGACTGATAGTACTTATTCTCTGTATTTACATTAGCAAGGATAAATAAGGATTGCTCTGAAGTCATTTACATTTGTTAATGTAGGTCCTGTGACAACTTGGCTACCAATTTTCTTAAAAAAGTTATGAGAGTCATTCTCTTTTAATAATTCTAAGGGTGAAATTCTAGAGTTTTCTGCATCTTTTAATGTATTAGGTGTTATGAAAGCTCCTGCTATTTCTGCTGTTCCGTCCACACCATCGGTATCTGCCGCGAAACCAAAAATACCTTGTCTCTGTTTTAATTCTATTGCAAGAGCAAGGCAAAACTCTGCATTAGGTCCCCCAACACCATTTCCACTAGCTGTGACAGTTAATTCGCCGCCTGACAGTAAAAGAACAGGTGGCTGTGTTTTCGATAAATTATCTTGGATTTGAATTGCTTGTTTTGCCTGACTAATGGCAATTTCTTTGGCTTCACCCTGAAGGTTATCTCCAAGATTAATGACTTCAAATCCATACTTGCCAGATGCCATTTCTGAAGCTGCTTTCAATGATTGAGAGGGTGCGGCAAAAATTATATTTGTTGTCCTACTAAGACGTATATCTGTTGGTAAAATAACCGATGTCTGGGTGTTAAAATTTTCAATTTTATCTGAAGGAAAGTAAATGTTATAATCGGACAAAATTTTTAGTGCCTCTGCAGGAGTCGATTCATCACCAACTGTCGGTCCTGAGCCAATAAATTGAATATCATCTCCAGGAACGTCTGATAAAATTAAGCTTAGCATTTGTGCGGGATATGCAGCAGCTGCTAACTTTCCACCTTTTACCTTACTGAGATGTTTTCTAACAAGATTGATTTTTTCAATAGGTGCTCCACTCGTTAGAAGACTATTATTGATACTCTGTTTTTCTGTTAATGTAATTATATCCGAAGGGGCACAAAGAAGAGCAGAAGCTCCACCTGAAACCAAACAAAGAACGAAGTCATTTTCATTCAAGTCATTCATTAAATCCAAAATTTTTTTTGTTGCGATGACGCCATTTTCATCTGGAACTGGATGAGAAGCCTCTATGATTTCAATTCCTTTAGTTGGCCTGCCGTATCCATATCTTGTTATGATAACACCCTCACAGGCACCCCAAACAGTTTCCACCGCTTCAGCCATCCTTGCGCTCGCTTTTCCTGCTCCAACCACAATTACTTTACCCCTTGGTTTTTCTGGAAGGTAGCTGGGAACTGTAAGCATAGGATCTGCAACTGAGACTGCATGATCGTAAAGCTTATGAAGAATGCGTACTGGTTTAGGCGTTATCTGTAGATTCATATCCACACTATTAAATAAGGTTTTTCGTTATTCGAGATATGGGTAACATCACTCGAAATAGATTTAAAATATATCACACGTCATTTTTTTAACTATTCAAAAAATATTCGATCCCTCTCCATATGACCCCGTTAGACATTCTATTTTGAGGCCTGACTGGTTGAAAAACCTGACTCTGATTAGGAGTATTTAAGTTGAAGATAAAACATTGGATAAATTCACTAACCTCTCAATTATAGACCTCTACCCAGCAAAGCTGTAGGTTGTTTTTGTTGTGGTGTAAAAGTCAATCGCAGCACGTCCTTGCTCTCTTGAGCCATACGACGAGTTTTTACGACCGCCAAATGGCACATGATAATCGACGCCAGCGGTTGGTAAATTTACCATTGCCATGCCAGCTTCTGATAAACGCTTGAATTCTCTTGCATAATATAATGATCTGGTGCAAATCGCGGATGAAAGTCCAAATTCTGTATCATTTGCGGTTGCGACCGCCTCTTCAAAATCATCAACCTTTATTATAGAAGCAACTGGCCCAAAGATTTCTTCTCTTGAACTGCGCATCTTGTTGTTTGCGTTTAAGAACGCACCTGGTCTTTGAAAATAACCAGTGTTCCGTTCCGCTAAATGCTGACCGCTAACTACTTCACATCCTTCATTGCGTGCTATTTCAACATAGGATAAATTTGACTTAAGTTGTGTGTCTGAGACAACTGGTCCTATTTGTGTTGTAGGATCAAGCGCAGGCCCAACAGAAAGTTTATCCATTTCTGAAACAAAGCGCTCAACAAAGGCATCGTAAATTTTTTCATGTACGATTACCCTTGAAGAAGCAGTACATCTCTGGCCAGTTTGGTAGAAAGCACCGTTAATTGTGACAGGGATCGCGATATCTAAGTCAGCATCTTCCATAATCACCATCGGATTTTTGCCACCCATTTCCATTTGAATCTTCTTCATATGCTGTATAGCACCTTGTGCTATTTTTCGCCCTGTTGGGACAGAACCAGTAAATGAAATCCCAGCCACTGCTGGATGGGACACTAAAGTTTCACCAACAGCTTCACCTTTCGCGACCAGCAAATTAAAGACACCAGCTGGTAATCCCGCTTCTTCCATAATTTTAGTCAAGTGATAAGCGCTCGCCGGTGTAATCTCTGAAGGTTTTAAAACTACGGTATTTCCGTGAGCAAGCGCTGGTGCAATCTTCCATGCTGGAATAGCAATTGGGAAATTCCATGGTGTAATAAGGACCGTAACACCAATGGGCTCTCTTACGATTTCAACATCTATATTTGGGCGTGTAGAAAGATTTTGCTCGCCAGTACGCCTTAGAGCTTCAGCTGCATAGAATTGAAAAAACTGACCAGCACGGAATGCCTCACCTTTGGCTTCAGCAAGCGTTTTTCCTTCTTCCCTGGCTAGAATTTCTCCAAGTTCATCCTGTCTCGTTATAATAATACGTCCAATATTGTCCAAAATATCGAACCTTGTTTGTGGGTTTGTATTCTTCCAACTCGAAAGGGCTGCATGTGCCGCATCAATAGCTTGGATAGCTTGATTAGAATCTGCAAGAGCGTGATTGGCTATCACGTCTCCAAGGTCAGAGGGATTGATATTTGAAATTACTGACGTTCCTTCTACCCATTCACCACCGATATAATTAAGCAATAAACTTTTAGTCATGATTTCGAACTCCTCATTGTGATTTTTAAACTTTTATTTTGAATACTTTGATAACGTTTGCATAGCAGTTTCAACACCACCTCTTTGATGAGGAATACCAGCTAACGATAACCCCATTTCCACGCCACTCAGAGTACCTAGTAGCATTAAGTCGTTGAAATCTCCGAGATGCCCTATTCTGAAAACTTTTCCAGCAAGTTTAGATAATCCATTTCCAAGTGACATATTGAAATTTGTTAATACAATTTCTCGAAATTTATCAGCATCATAGCCATCTGGAAGCATAACTGCTGTCAAAGAACTAGAATAGTTTTCAGGGTTTTGACATAGTACCTCAAGGCCCCATGCCTGCACTGCATCTCGTGTTGTTTTTGCATGACGGTCATGACGAGCGAAAACGGCATCCAACCCCTCTTCTTGTAGCATTTCAATAGCCACTTCTAGACCATATAACAAATTTGTGGCAGGAGTATATGGAAATGCACCATTTTTGTTAGCCTGAATTTGTTCGTTCCAATCCCAATAAGAGCGAGCCATGCCCCCTTTGCTAGAGATTTCAAGAGCTTTTTGAGATAACGCATTAAAGGAAAGACCTGGTGGTAACAATAGTCCTTTTTGTGAACCTGCAACCGTTACATCCACTCCCCATTCATCATGCCTATAATCTATAGAGGCTAGAGAAGAAATTGTATCTACCATAAGTAAAGCCGGATGATTAAGTTCATCCATAATTTTGCGGATTTTTGCTATGGGCGAGGTGCATCCGGTGGAGGTCTCATTATGTACGACGCATACAGCCTTTATTTTATGAGATGTATCTTTTGAGAGGCGTACCGCAAGTTCTTCAGGGCTTGCTCCGCTTCGCCAATCCGTTTCTAGAAATTCAGTCAACACACCAAGTTTATTTGCCATGTTACGCCACAGACTTGCGAAATGGCCTGTTTCTACCATCAAGACATGATCACCACTTTGAAGTGTATTCACAAGAGCAGCTTCCCATGCTCCTGTTCCTGAGGCAGGGAATATTACAACGTCAGAACTAGTTTTAAAAATTGACTTTATTCCATCAAGACATTTGCGAGCTAAAGCAGCGAATTCTGGACCTCGATGGTCAATAGTTGGTTTGTCCATAGCTCGAAGCACTCTGTCAGGAACATTTGTGGGGCCAGGTATTTGTAGAAAATGACGACCTGTTTGAAATTGATGAGTTGGCACAAGGGGCTCCTAATCTTCTTATTATCTTATAAGATGAAATAAACTGGGATTGAAAAAAACAATATGAGGAGTATTTTAAAGCTAGAAATTAGATTTGTATATGTTAAACGCAGGTTTTTTTATATGGCAGATGGTAACATCCCTATCCAAATAGATGAATTAGAAAATATGATTGAAGGAGAATTCCTCGATAGTGAATTTGATAGGGGTAGATACGCAACTGATGCCTCCATTTATCAGATCATGCCCCATGCCGTAGTGTTACCAAAAAATAAAGATGATATTGAAAAACTTATTGCGTTTTGCAGAAAAACAAAGACGGCTATACTTCCCCGTGGCGGTGGGACATCGCAATGTGGTCAAACAGTTAACAAAGCTATTGTTGTTGATAATACTAAATATTTTAACAAATTAATCTCAGTTGATCTGAGTGAGAATAGTTGTGTTGTTGAACCCGGTATTGTTTTAGACGATTTAAACAAGCATCTTCGTGCATATGGGTTATGGTTTCCTGTAGATGTTTCTACTTCAAGTAGAGCAACTATTGGAGGTATGACGGCCAATAATAGTTGTGGTGGGCGTTCCATACGATATGGAATTATGAGAGATAACGTATTATCAATAGATGCTATACTCGCAGATGGGACAGCAGTTACATTTGGCCCTGAAGATGAGAGTGTCATGTCTGATGAGATGCGTGAATATCTTCTAAATCTTGGAAAGAATAATAGTAATCTTATTGAGGAGCGCTTTCCAAAAGTGCTGCGTAGAGTTGGCGGTTATAATCTGGATGCAATAGTACCAGATGCTATGTCAGCAAGGCCGGGAGGAAGGCAGGGCGATGGGATAAATTTTGCTCACTTGCTACTTGGTTCTGAGGGCACCCTCTCTTATTTTACATCTATTAAGCTTAAATTATCGCCTTTGCCTGCGCAGAAACTAATGGGTATTTGTCACTTTCCAAGCTTCTACAAAGCGATGGATGCAACTCAGCATTTAATCAAATTAAATCCAGTTGCTATTGAATTGGTTGATGACACCATGCTTTCTTTGGCTCGTTCAATTCCAATGTTCCAGCCTATTATCAGTGAAGTCGTAATTGGGAATCCAAAAGCATTATTGATTGTTGAATTTGCAGAAGATGAAAGAGATGAAAATTTAAATAGGCTTAATAAGCTTCAAATAGCAATGACGGATTTGGGCTTTGGATGGGAAAATTCGGAGGAATGGCAAGGTGGTGTGGTGCATGTAGAAGATGCACACCAGCAAGCACGAGTATCAGAGATGCGAAAATCTGGTCTTAATATCATGATGTCGATGAAACAAGATGCAAAACCAGTCTCTTTTGTGGAGGATTGCGCTGTTGAACTTGAGTATCTTGCAGAATACACAGATAAGTTAACAAAGATTTTTAAAAAATACGACACAGTCGGAACATGGTATGCGCATGCATCTGTCGGATGTCTGCATGTACGCCCAGTTCTAAGTATGAAGAAAACAGATGATGTCAAAGCTATGCGAGCTATTGCAGAAGAGGCTTTTGAACTAGTAAAGCAATATGGTGGTTCTCATTCCGGGGAGCATGGAGATGGTATTTTACGCTCTGAATTCAACGAGACGATGTTCGGCCCTGAAATGGTGAGCTTGTTTGTTCAAGTAAAACAGTTTTTTGATCCGATAGGAATTTTTAATCCTAACAAAATTGTTGATGCACCAAAAATGGATGACAGGTCGTTATTCCGATTTGCACCTGGTTATCAAGCAGATGATTTGCCAGTGATATTTGACTGGTCATCATGGCCTGGTAAATCAGGTGGTCTGCAAGGTGCAATAGAAATGTGCAATAATAATGGCGCTTGTAGAAAGCTAGAAGGAGGGGTTATGTGCCCATCCTATCGCGTTACTAAAGAGGAGAGAGACTCTACCAGAGGTAGAGCAAATAGCCTACGGCTAGCTTTGTCTGGTCAACTAGGTCCGAATGCACTCATTGGCGATGAAATGGAAGAAACTCTAAAATATTGTGTTTCGTGTAAGGCCTGCAAGAGGGAGTGTCCAACATCTGTTGACATGGCTAAAATGAAATTAGAAATAATAGCGATGCGAGCTGCAACTAAAGGGGTTTCCTTTAGAGATAAGCTTATTGGATATTTGCCAGATTATGCTCCTATTGCATCGCGGTTATCTTTTTTTCTGAATCTTCGAAATAAATGGTCTTTATTGTCCTATATTCTAGAGAAAATAACTGGTTTTACAGCAAAACGCGAGTTACCTCACTGGCGTAAAGATTATTTCAGAGATATTGAAGTTTCAGGTGTTTTACCAAAACAAGATGAAGCTGATGACAAGATGCCTGTTATTTTGTTTGTTGATACTTTTAACCGATATTTTGAACCTGAAATAATAAGGTCTGCAGCTAAGGTACTGAAGGCCGCTGGATATCACGTTTTTATCCCTACAAATCCAAATGATAAGCCTCTGTGTTGTGGGCGAACTTATTTATCTGGTGGATTGATAAAACAAGCAAAACAAAAAGCACAAACTCTTATCTCCACACTAGCGCCATTCGCGGAGCAACAAATTCCGATTGTTGGATTAGAGCCCTCTTGCTTGCTTGCGCTTAGAGATGAATTACCCTCATTATTACCAACAACACAGGCAAAGCAAATAGCAAGGATGGCACTAACTTTTGAGGAGTTATTAGCGAAAGATAAGCCAAACCTACAGCTTGTAAAACACGCAAAAGCCTATTTACATAGCCATTGTCATCAAAAGGCTTTTGACGTAGTAAGGCCAATAGAACAGGTTTTAAAAATGATAGAAGGGCTCGATGTTGAAAAAATCGATAGTAGTTGTTGTGGAATGGCTGGTGCGTTTGGATATGATGCTTCAACTTACGATTTATCAATGCTTATGGCAGAAGAAAATTTGCTACCTAAGGTAAGGGAAAGCAAAGGTAGTGATATTATCATTGCAGATGGCACTTCTTGCAGATGTCAAATTGAACACGGAGCCTCCAAAAAAGCATTACATGTCGCACAATTATTGGACCAATCTCTGTTAGTAAATTAGTTTAAAAAAAAGAACGGATTATTTAACGTTATTTAATTTTTTCCAAATTCTATTGGGAGTTGCTGGCATCTCCACAGCGTCACTACCCTCGGACTTTAGTGCATCTTGAATAGCACTTAATGTTGCAGCGAGCGCTCCAACGGTTCCAGATTCTCCAACACCTTTGGCACCAAGGGGATTTATCTTGGTTTTGACAGGGTAGGTTTTAATCCTGAACTTTGGGAAATCGGAGGCTATTGGCATTTGATAGTCCATAAATGAACCCGTTGATAGTTGCCCTGTTTCGTCATAAATAAGAGATTCTCCTAGCGCCTGGCTGATGCCTTGCACAATACCACCGAGAATTTGGCCTTCAATCAAAATTGGAAATAAAGCTGTTCCAACATCTTCTACCGCAATATAATCCTGCAAAAAACATTTTCCAGTTGACCTATCAATTTCTACTTCACAAATATGACATCCGTTAGGATAAGTCGGCGCAGAAGGAGTAAATTCTCCTAAGATATCAATGCCATCGGGTTGATTGCTATATTGCGCGATTTCAGCCCAATCGAGAGAGCTATTCGGATTATTTTGATTGTAGAAATTTCCTTTTTCATAATGAATATTTGAGATATCACATTTTAGAACATCGGCAGCGATTTCATTACCTGCTTTAATCAACTTTTCAGAAGCATTAATAGCAGCCGAACCACCAGTAATCGTTGCAGATGAACCACCACTTCCCCGACCGCTTGGTAGATAATCTGTATCACCTTGAACATAATGTACCATATTGGCATTAATGTTTAGTACATCTGCGACAATAGCAGGCAAGCTTGTCTCTAGACCCTGACCAACAGACATGCTTCCAGGTGCAATTGTAATATTGCCCTGTTTGGATAATCTTATCCTTGCTAATTCCTTTATCCGCATCCCAAATGGTCCGCCCGCAACCTCAATGTGGGTTGCTATGCCAATACCCCTGATTCTTCCTCTCTTTTGTGACTCTATTCGCCTTTTATCGAAATTATGATAATCTGAAAGTAATAATGCCTCCTCAAGGATCGCCGGAAAATCTCCACTATCATAATTAAACAATAAACTAGTTTGGTAGGGCATCATATTTGGTTTTATAAAATTTCTAGCACGCAATTCTGCTCTATCTATTCCTATAACTCTTGCGGCTTGATCTATTGCGCTTTCTATCATAAAGGTAGCCTCTGGTCTTCCGGCACCTCTATATGGAGAAATTGGCATTGTATTGGAGTAGCTAAAACGAAGCTCTGCTGCTAGGCAAGGTATTACGTATTGTCCCGCGATACCACCCAAATTATTTAGCATACTAAAGGAACGTTTCGATATATACGCGCCAATATCTATATCAAGCGATACTGAAAAACTGGTGAATTTTCCTTTACTATCTAATCCAAGGCGTGCTTGTCCATGCATTGCTCGCGCATGCTCGTCGCTAATAAATGCCTCGCTACGACTAGCAGACCAACAAAGGGTTCGTTTAAGTTTACGGCTTGCCCAAATGATCGCTGCATCCTCGCGGTAAAGGGTACCTTTCATTCCAAAGGAGCCACCAACGTCTGGAGCGATTACTTGAATGTGAGTAGTTTCAAGAGAGAAAGTCTGCATTATTTCTGCGCGCAATGCGAACGGATTTTGAGTGCTAGTTGTAAAAATGGACTTGCCTTTTTTAGTAGTTTCGCACAAGGCTATGCGAGGCTCCATGGCAACTGCTGTAATTCTTGAAATATGAATTGGCACTGTGATTAGATAGGCAGAGATTTTCTCAGCTTTTTCCACTTCGCTAAAATCGCCAACATTATGATAAGAGGCACAATTGTCATGTGCTTCTGGCCAAACAGGTTGGCTATCAATATCTTTGCCGCTCAAAAAGGCACTATCGCTGTCATTGTAATTAAAATTAATTGCTTCAATAGCGTCGTCTGCCTGCTCAGTTGTCTCTGCTATGACCATTGCAACAGGTTCGCCAAGATGTTTGATTTCATAACTATTTAAGATAGGCCTACGTGGTTTCACGATAGTGCCACCATCATCACGCGCTGGGTTTGATGTATCCAACATATGTGTGATGCCATCAGATGCCATATCCTCTGCCGTGAAAATACAAACCACCCCAGGCAGTGTTTTAGCGGTACTAATATCTATGGAAAGTATATTCCCGCGTGCAATTGGAGTGCGTAAAAACTTAACAACCAATGCCTTTGACGGTTTTATATTTGCAGTAAATTTGCCCTTGCCAGTAATCAGCCGATGATCTTCGAGACGTGCCATAGTTAACATCTTTTTGAAAATAATTTAAAATAAGTATCCTCTACATAGCATTATTTTACTTTCGGGCACTAGTCAGAATTTTGCATTTTAAAAATTGAGAATTTTTATAGCCAATAGTTGTTTTGAATATAAAAATATCAAATAAAGGACCATAGATATGCAGAAAGGATAACAGCTAGAATCATTAACCAGATTGGAAACTTTCCAAACAATAACAGCATGTAAAGTATTAATATAATTGCTATATCGATCCAGCTTTTAATGGTCAAAATAAGAATAGGGTTTATAAGAGCTGCAAGTAATAGTCCAACAACAACCGCGTTTACTCCATATAAACCGGATTGTATATAACTATTGCCTCTTATATTTTCCCAGATTGGAATTATTGCAAGAACAAGAAGAATTGCTGGTAGAAAAATGATTATAAGGCAAAATATGCCAGATATCCATTCTGGCCAACCTGTTGGCAGAAGAACACCTAAATAGGCAGCAAAGGTAAAAAGTGGCCCTGGAATAGCTTGAACAATTCCGTATCCTGCTATAAAATCAGCATGGCTTATGAGACCGTTTGGAACCAGTTGAGATTGAAGTAACGGTAGAACCACATGGCCACCGCCAAAGACTAATGCGCCAGACTGGAAAAATGTAGTTACTATCTCTATAATTAAAGAATTATGAATGAACCCTAAAACCGGAAGACCAAGTAATATAATTAAAAATAAAGCCCCAGAAAATAGACCAATTCTTTTTAAAAAAGGGGTAGAGGTATAATTTTCCTCTCCCTTTTCTGTTATCTCAATATTAGCAACATTGTAATGATTTAAAACAATGCCAGCTATTACACCGGCGCCTAAAATGAACAATTGCATGAAAGCTGAAGGACTAATTACTAAAATAAATGTAGCAAATAAGGATAAAATTCTTCGTGTCCAATCAGGCGTAAGTGATTTTGCCATTGATATAACTGCTTGTAAAACAATAGCAGCAGCAAATAATTTTAGCATATGTAAAACGCTGGAAATGCTTGTCTCATCAAATATCAGAATGCCATAGCCCGCAGCAATCATAATAATCATAGAGGGTAATGTAAAACCGAGCCAGGCAGCAAAAGCTTGGGAAATACCACCACATTTGAGACCAATTGACATACCGACTTGACTTGAAGTTGGCCCCGGTAAAAACTGACATAAACTTACGATTTCGGCATATTCCTTAGCCGTTAACCATTTTTTTTGTTCAACAAACATGTTAAAGAAAAATCCAATATGGGCAGTTGGACCACCAAAGCAAGTCAATCCTAATTTAAAAAACACCCAGAACATATTTAAAGATTTAATTTTGGGTAATGGGTTTTTGGCTATAGTAGGATGTTTATTTTTTTTGATTTTAGAAGATTTTGATGACATTAACTGACTTTAAGAATATTTACTTTTTTGTATATTTCTTTTCACTATGATTTTATTTAATGGAGCCTGCAAGCTAGAATAAGTTCTTTCCACATTTTAACGAATGTCTGATTGAATGAGAAAGACAAAAAATTAAATGTTTTCTGCATCAGAAATATTATTAAAAATACGTCTATGTCAGTTAACATCATTTAAAGTTATACATGCTTGCTTAAATTCGATTAATTCAACAGATAACGAATTAATGGCATGTTGGGAATTATATAGCTGATGAAAAATTAATATATACAGCAAATTGGCTACTAAATTTCATAAAAAAGGAAAATCAAGGTAATAGTCATTTATCAGATAAATAGCTCGTTCAAAATCAGCTATTTATTTGGTTTTTAGGTTAGCTCAGGAATGGATAATTCATCTGCAATTTGTTTGAGCTTGGAAAATAATGGTGCTGGTATTTCAATTCCTAAAGACGTTCTCTTTTTAATTGTTTTAGCTAAATTCTCTCCAGGAAGCCGGATTTCAGATATGCCTGGCAACTTTTCAGAGGATTTCATTTCTTTCCACACATTGTCTATCTGTGATTTAAATAGTTCAAGGTCCATAAAGGCCTCTATGTCCAATGCAATTATAAATTGACCTGTGTTAGTAATAGTTTTGTGATCAGAGTTAAAGTCAATAACGTCTCTGCCAAAAGCTGCATTATTTAGAGTGCCCGCTAAAATACCAAAAATTAGAGACAACCCATATCCCTTGGGGCCTCCTATAGGAAGTAAAAAACCGTCCTTCGATTTAGTGGGGTCTGTTAGAGGGTTTCCTTGTTTATCAATCATCCATCCCTCTGGCATCTTTCCGCCTGATTGAATTAATGTTTTTACTTTTCCATACGCAGCAACTGTCGTTGCCATATCAAGAATGATTGGAGGATTTAAACCAGATGGAATAGCGATAGATATAGGATTGGTGCTTAATAACAGGTCAGTTCCACCCCAGGGCGGCATATGATTTGCGCTTCCAACTGCTACATAAATTCCAATCAGGCCATTATCAAGAACGTATTTAGTATACAATGCCGCTGGACCAGCATGATTTGACATTCTTGCTCCAACCCAAGATACTCCGCTTCTCCGAGCTTTCTTAATAGCAATGTCAGCTGCATGACGCATCACCAGATGGCCAATTCCATTATCACCGTCAATTAAAGCAGTGGCAGTTCTTTGAGAGAGTATCTTAAATTTTGGTTTTGGGTTCATTCCGCCTTCTTGTAGTCTTTTAATATATTGAGGAAGTCTGAAAATACCATGACCATCTTGACCTGATATATCTGCTTGAACCATCAGGTCTGCTGTTATTTCAGCATTTTTTTTTGTAAAACCTGTTGCTAATAATGCTGATTTGATAAATACAAAAAGGCTCTGCGTTGATATTACATGTTTCATAAAAAGGTATCCTAATGCTCAATGCTTACTATGTTAACATTAAATTTTTGCATGCATATTATGTTAAAGCTTAAATTCTCATGTATTTATAAAGATGCGCTTTCATCTAGACAGTAACTCGAAGAATGTGTCAAATAAGGAATCAGAGCGATGGATTTTTGCTTGCCCATAAAGCTAATAGTAATTCGTCAAGAAGGATAGGAAGATTAGATGAAGTTTGGCGAAAAACCTATTAGCAAATGTATAGGGGATTTGCTGGTACATTCTGTAAAATTACCTGATGGAAAATTACCTAAGGGTACAAGCCTATCAAAAGCTCATATTCAAAAACTTCGTTCAGTGGGAATTACTTCTATATTAGTTGCGAGTCTTGAAGAAGGAGATGTTGATGAAAATTTGGCTGCGAAATTACTTTCAAACGCATTTAAAAAAATAGGTTTCCAGTTATCCGCACCAGCAACTGGGAGGGTAAATTTTATTGCAGAGAAATTAAGTATTGCAAGATTAGATGTTGAAAAAATAAAACGTCTTAATGAAATTGACGAAGCAATCACGTTTGCCACGGTTCTTCCTGACCAATTACTTGTAAAAGGTCAGATGTTAGCTACATTGAAGATTATACCATATGCGGTGTCGCAAAACTCCATCGATGAGGCATTAAACCTTATTGCCAGTAGTGTTCTTTTGTCATGTCAAAATCTTATTTCCCTTAATTTTAGCCTTATACAAACAAAGTTTGAAGACACGAAGTCATCAATATTAATTGCAACTGAAAATGTTACCAGGGCTAGATTGGCACAATTAGATTGCTCTCTTGTAGATTGTCAGATTGTAGATCACACTTCTATGAATGTTAGCAAAGCTATGATTAGGGCAAGAGAGCAGGGCGCTCAAGCATTCCTGTTATGTGGAGCATCGGCCATAGCAGATAGGTTGGATGTTCTGCCGGAAGCCCTTAGATTGGTTGGGGGTGAAATAATTCATATTGGTCTTCCTGTTGATCCGGGTAATCTTTCTATGGTTGGAGAATGGGATGGTATGGTTGTACTTGGAATGCCTGGCTGTGCTCGGTCTTCAAAATTAAATGGACTTGATTGGTTGCTTCAGAAAACACTTGCTGGAGTTAAGTTAGATAAATCGGAATTATCTGGTATGGCCGTTGGCGGCCTACTTGCAGATATAGCGTCTCGTCCTTTGCCTAGAAAGTTAATTCATAAAAATAGTTCTACAGAAAACAAGATTGCAGGCATTATTCTCGCAGCAGGCAGCTCAACTCGGATGGGAGTCGAGAATAAACTTCTCCTTCCATTAAATAATGGCATGACAATGATAAGTTGGATTGTAAAAACTTTTCTAAATTCAAAAATTGATAATTTATTTGTTGTTACAGGATTTCAAGAAAAAGAGGTAAGGCGAGCACTTACAGGACTCAATGTTAAATTTATCCACAATCCGAGCTATGAGACAGGTCAAGCAAGCTCAGTTACGGTTGCTATTGAAAATTTGCCTGAACAGTATGACTCGGCTTTAATAGGCTTAGCAGATATGCCATTTGTCACAGCTGAATTAATTGACCGACTCATAGAGTCACATAACTTATTACCAAAGCCAGAAACTCGAATAACACTACCGCTTATAAATGGAGAGCGTTCAAACCCAGTGATTTGGGGAAAAGCGTTTTTTGATGAATTACAGAATATATCTGGTGACCAGGGAGGCAGACAAATTCTTTCAGCATATTTGTCAGCAATTAATGGTGTTAGCTGGGAAAAAATGCAGATTGCAGAAGACATCGACATTCCAGAGGATAGGAATAAATTATCTTCAATTCATTGAAAACAAAAAAGAACTACTATCTTTGTTAATTTATAGGTCAAAAATAGATTTATGTGTTCAGTTATTCTCGAGAAGGTCAAAAGGTATTTCACCGAATTGTTCTCGTGCGTCACTATATAAGGGTGCTATTTTTTCTTTGAATAGTGCAGTTTCCTCAACTGTAAGATTATGTATTTGACCTGCAGCATCGAGGATTAATTTTTCTGCCTCTTTCACATCCGTTTCTATTTGATTTCGTTGCCAATGAATGGCCTCCTTTGCGGACGCTATAATTGCTTGTTTTAACTGCTCAGGCCAATCATAAAATTGGGTCCTGTTGCACATTATAGCTCTTGAAATATAGAAGTGATTCGAGACTGTATGATGTTTATGATATTGATGCACGCCATATGTGGTTGTATTTGTGTACGGATTTTCTTGTGCGTCAAGCGTGCCATTTTGAATATCGCTAATAGCTTGGGTGAGATCCATTCGCATTGGCGCTGCACCCAAAAGTTCAAAGAAACGGGAATGAACTTCACTTGGCAAAACTCTTATTTTCATGCCCTTCATATCATCAGGCTTTTTGATCATGTGCGAAGAATTTGATATCTGGCGAAAACCATTTTCCAAATAGCCGAGTATTTTGTAATTTTTTCTATCCTCTATTTTATTAGTAAGGTATCGGCCAAGTTTTCCATCCATTGCACTTCTGGCATGAGTATTATCTCTAAATAAAAAGGGAAGGTCTACAAAACCTAGTTCCGGCACATCATCAGTTAGATAACTAGTTGACTGATAGGTTACAGTTAAGATGCCTTGATCTGTCATCCATAATATATCTTCAGATTTATATCCAAGGTCCATAACATTATAAACATATTGTACGTCTACTAAATCAGGGAACTGCTTTACAAGTTTGTTTCCCATAATTTTAAGAGACTTTGAAAATGAAGTATGTTCTGGCCCATAGCCTGCCAAAATAATTTGAAATTTTTTCATGTTCTAAACCTTTACATTTCCCCGCTAGCTAAGCTCTTTATTCAATGAGAATTATTGTAACAAACAAATTAGAAACATTCAGTTTTATTCTTGCTTGCAATTGTTTAACGTAGTTCCATCATATGCAATAGTACCTCAATTTATTCTCTGACTTTACTCATTTTATTGGCAATATATGATATAATATTATTTAAAATTATTATTAGGAGGAAATAAATGCATTGGACAGTTTATCTATCTGGAGAAATTCACACTGATTGGCGTGATATAATCGAGGCACAGGCTGCAGCTGCAGAACTTTCTGTTTCATTTACCTCTCCCGTAACAGACCATGGAGCATCTGATGACTGTGGTGTAAAAATTATGGGTTCAGAAGACTCTAAATTCTGGCATGACCATAAAGGAGCAAAACTTAATGCCATCAGAACTCGCACGCACTTGGAGCAGGCTGACATTGTTGTAGTTCGATTTGGTGACAAGTACAAACAATGGAATGCTGCTTTTGATGCTGGATATGCTGCGGCTCTTGGCAAACCTCTTATAGTGATGCATGGTCCTGAACATCAGCACGCATTAAAGGAAATCGATGGCGCAGCGTTAGCGGTAGTCGATACGCCAGAGCAAATTACTAAAATTCTTAACTATGTAATAAATGGTGCTTTGTGAGCAGCATAAACATTGTGTGATTACATAATTAGTTTCAAAAAATGAAGGAGTTATAATGGCGATTAGGTATATTAAAGAAGGTAAATCGGCTTTAGAGCGATCCGAAGATGATGCTAAGGTTCGCCAAATTGTAGAGGTAACACTTAAAGATATTGAAACCAGAGGAGATGCTGCTGTTCGAGAGCTTGCAGAGAAATTTGATGATTATTCTCCTGATTCGTATCGTCTGTCTGAAAGCGAAATTCAAAAGCTAATTTCAGAAGTGTCAGAGAGAGATTTAGAAGATATAAAATTTGCTCAAATACAGGTAAGAAAATTTGCAGAGGCACAACTTGCATCCATGCAAGATATTGAAGTTGAGACTTTGCCTGGGGTAATTTTGGGGCATAAGAATATTCCAGTTCAGTCTGTCGGATGTTATGTGCCTGCTGGAAAGTTCCCGATGGTTGCCTCGGCACACATGTCCGTTCTGACCGCATCGGTAGCTGGGGTGCCACGTATTGTTGCATCAACGCCTCCTTTTAAGGGGAAGCCCAACCCTGCTGTCATTGCAGCGATGCATATGGGTGGTGCACATGAAATATATGTTCTTGGGGGCATGCAGGGAATTGGAGCGATGGCGCTCGGAACAGAGACTATTGAGCCAGTTCATATGCTGGTGGGGCCAGGAAACGCTTTTGTCGCCGAAGCTAAAAGACAATTATTCGGGAAAGTTGGCATCGATCTGTTCGCTGGGCCAACCGAAACTATGGTAATTGCGGACGAGACGGTAGATGCTGAGATGTGTGCAACAGATTTACTAGGTCAAGCTGAGCATGGTTATAATTCTCCAGCAGTTTTTCTAACAAATTCAGATAAACTTGCTGAGGATACTTTGGAGGAAATAGATCGATTGCTTACTATTTTGCCAACTGCCGACACCGCTTCAGTCAGTTGGCGAGATTATGGAGAAGTTATAGTCTGTGACACTTATGATGAGATGTTAAAAATGGCAGATGAAATAGCTTCAGAGCACGTTCAGGTAATGACAGAAAGAGATGATTGGTTTTTAGAAAAAATGACTTGCTATGGCGCTTTATTCTTGGGGCCCCGTACAAATGTTGCAAATGGTGACAAGGTGATTGGAACAAACCATACATTACCAACCAAAAAGGCAGGCAGATACACAGGCGGCTTGTGGGTTGGTAAATTTTTAAAAACACATTCCTATCAGAAGATTTTAACAGATGAAGCAGCGGCTCATATTGGTGCGTTTGGTTCTAGATTATGTATCTTGGAGGGATTTGTTGGCCACGCTGAACAATGTAATATTCGGGTGAGACGATATGGTGGTAAAAATGTTGGTTATGGCGATGCAGCACAATAATAGAGGAAAATAAGATGGACTCATCACTTCCACGCACACCCTCCTTCAATTTAGCAGGAAAAAGGGCTTTGGTTGCTGGAGCCTCTTCGGGAATTGGGGTTGGGTGTGCAGTAGCATTATGCGAGGCAGGTGCTGCAGTTACTCTGGTCGCTCGCTCAAAAGATACTTTAGAGGAATTACAAAAACAGATGATATCTGAGGGTTGGGATGCAACTGCCCGTCCTTTGGATGTTACGGACGTAAATGCAACTAAACAAATGATAGAAAATGAACTTCCGTTTGATATATTGGTAAATAGCGCTGGAATGGCTCGGCATAGTGCAAGCTTGGATACAACTACTGAAGATTTTGACGCAGTAAGCGAACTCAATATAAAAGCGGGATACTTTTTGAATCAAGCCGTTGCTAAAAAATTAATCGAAGCTGGCAAGCCAGGTTCTTTGATGACTATTTCTTCTCAGATGGCAGTTGTGGGTGGCATTGACAGAGCAGTTTATTGTGCAACGAAGCACGCAGCAGAGGGATATACAAAATCTCAGTCAATCGAATGGGGTATTCACCAAATCAGAGTAAATACGATTTGTCCAACATTTGTTAGAACCGCGCTTAGTCAGTCTACCTTTGCCAATCCAGAAAGAAAGAAATGGATAGAAAGTAAAATAAAGTTAGGCCGAGTTGCTGAGATTGAGGATATTATGGGAGCGGTTGTTTTTCTGGCCTCTGATGCAAGTGCGATGATAACGGGGACATCTTTGCTTATAGACGGAGGCTGGACAGCAGATTAATCTTATAATTATCTAATAAGTTTTGTTTCTAAGATTTTACAAAACTAAAGTTTTTCCCTTACTAATTTTAAAATAAAATGGCATGATTTTTGAATTAATTCGAGTTTTTATGAAAAATTCAGTCAGGCGTTATGAATAGTCTGGGAAAATAATGTTAAAAAATTTTTTTGGAAAATTAATTGGGAATAGCAAATTAGTAATTGCCTCGCTCATGGCAATACCTATGATGACAGTTTTATTAATTTTTATTTTATCTCATGCATTATTCACTCCTGAACAACCATCTACAGATGAAATAATTAATTCTTTGACCCATAAAGCAAAGCTAGGTGGCATTGATCTCGCCTCGTTGGGTATTGAAATAGATTTAGGAGATAATGAAACTGATAATGAGACACAAGAGCAAGGTTATGTTGTTACCGAAGACGGTTTAATAATTTGGGACAAACATTATTACTATGAAATTGTTCGAACCTTTGTTACGAATGTGAAAGGTCAGTCTGACACAATTGTACGTGCTAACTTAGCCGTGTCCAGTTATCTGGCAGGCACAGTAGGTGAAAATTACCAGATGCAAATGACTGCTTTTGATCCGATGATGATGTCAGCCGTTCTGAATTTTATGGCAGACACAACCAAAAGTGACTACATAGGTTCAAAAAATATTGAACGTACGTCAAATAAAATCAAAGATGTGATAAACGATGTATTGAAAAAACAAGAAGCTCGTTATTTTGTAGACCATGTATATTTCGTTCAATTAGCCATGAATGATGGTAGGCTATGATCCTTATATATTCATTTGATAAGTCGCGGGTAACCATTTAAACCCACTACTCGTTTTTTCTATGTAACCAACGGATGGGAAAGGCATATGAAATGCTATTACTGGGGCGTTTTTTGACGCCGCCATTTCTACGAGCCGTTTACGAGTTGTAATGGCCATTTCTGGGTTATCATCCATTGAGAACTGCCATTCCAGATTAGCAAGAGATACAGCGAAATGTGCAATTGTATCTGATAATAACATAAGCTCAGCCCCCTCACTCTCAACGTGAAATGCCATGTGACCTGCAGAGTGCCCAAACGCATTTAATGCGGTTATCCCATTTACCAATAAGGCATCAGGTTCGACAAATCTGCATCTATCTGCAAGAGGAACAACCACCTCTTGAAACATTTTCCTTGTTGGTCCTCTGAAGTCTGGTATTGGGGAGTCTCCTGACCAAAACTCAAATTCAGTTCGGCTAATGATGATTTCGGCATTTTTAAAAGTTGGTGTGCCGTCTGTTGTCAGATTAGCAATATGGTCTGGATGTCCATGAGAAATTACCACATGTGTTACCTGTTCTGGGCTATATCCTGTTTTTTCTAATAGTCTATTATACCACCCAGCACTTGGCCCGGGGGCTCTTTTGCCGAAACCAGGGTCAAATGCAATCAGTGCGTTTGAGGTCTCAATAAGAGTTGGTACAAAATTATGCTCTAATTTTGGAAAGGGTAGAAAATGTTGCTTTGCAATTTTTTCTATTTCAGGAGCACTAGCATTTGTTGCAGTGAAAGGGTGCATATCTTCACGATGAAAATATCCATCCAGAATATTAGTAATTCTGAATTTACCGAGATTAAACTGGTAAATTTCAGGCCTTACATTTCTATACGAGTTTGACATTATTTGCTCCCTGCTATTCTCTTACTTTTTGTTTGAGGCTAGACTATAATCTGAATCATTGGAAATTAGTTTATAGTCAAATCATAATGTTAGCTATGGAAATTTTTTTATTTTTAATCTAATTATTAGCACCAGTTTATTTGCCTTATGTCAGACAGAGCAACAGTTTGATAAGGTTTCCAGATTGATTTAGGAATTTAGATATCATGGTAGATTTTTTTTGGTCCAGAAAAAGACTACTTTTTTTTACTGTTTTACTTCTATCTATTTTTATATTTGCGACAAGTGAGTGGCTTGCACGAAGGCATTTTACAGAAACAGATTTTTCTCTTGGAGCACCTTTTTCGTTAATAGATCATAATGGGCGAGTGATAACAGAGAAAGCATTTTTAGGCTCGCCATCATTGCTTTTTTTTGGGTTTACTTATTGTCCAGAAATTTGCCCGACTACACTAGTTGATTTGAATAGATTGACTGAGGAACTTGGATTTGAGATTCCAATCTATTTTGTAACTCTAGATCCTGAGCGTGATACACCTCAGCAACTAGCGGATTACCTTCCTTATTTTGGTAAAAGAATAATTGGTATCACCGGCAATACAGATGCAATCTTATCTCTGGCAAAATCATGGGGTATTTATCGGAAAAAGATCTTAACTTCAAGTGGTTATACTATAGACCATACTGCAACTGTATTTATGCTATCTGATTCAGGAAAATTTCAAGGCACAATAGCCTGGGGAGAAAACAATCAAATAGTGAAGCAGAAATTAGAGCGGTTATGGTATAAGTGATGATCTATTCATCAAAGACGCAAGATGTTGTACATTATTGATGTCCAACGATAACTCTTTTTCTTTTATCTTCTTTCCTATTTCAATAATGGCCTCATTATACGGCGCTTCAATTCCAGCTTCTTTTGCCTTTTCAACAATAAAACCGTTTATTGTCTCTATTTCTGTTCGTCTGCCTCTAATAAAATCTTGTAGAATGCAATCCTGTGCAGCAGGTCCAACATGACCTGCTAGAGTATCAATAAGTAAAGCAGGTAAGTCGTTAGTTGTATTTATCTCTTGCTCACTTAGTCCCATAATTGGAAAAGGTGAAAAGCCAAGAAGGTCTCCTATCTTCTGTGTTTCTTCTCCAATTTTTAAAATAAGGTCTCTCATACCTTTTGTTCTTAGCCCCTCTTGCACAGGCCTACCTAAAATAGCTAATGGTCCAAGACTCATAGAATTGACGAGTAATTTCATCCATTTTGCTGACTGAATATCGTCAACCTTTACAACTGTACCTGCGTTC
>CACGLE010000011.1 GCA_902573725.1 uncultured SAR116 cluster alpha proteobacterium | reverse complement strand
TAAGAGGTGCGAATAGGACTGGTAGGCCATTTACAGGAGATTTTGCGGGTGAGATTTTATATCAAACTTTATGGGTTCATGGTTTCGCTAATGAGCTTTATAGTGCTAATGGGAACGATAAACTCGTATTGAATAATATTAGGATAACAAATGCGGTTCGCTGTGTTCCACCTAAAAATAAACCAATAGGTTCTGAAATAAATAATTGCAGATCATTTCTCTCGCTTGAAATTGACAGCATGTCAAGATTAAGAGTAATTCTATGTCTTGGAAGAATTGCCCATGATACACTTATACGTCATTTTCAACTACCTTCGAAAAGTCATGGTTTTGCCCATTGTAAGGAACATATAATCAAGCCAAACTTATCGCTTTTAAATTCTTATCACTGTTCGCGATATAATATAAATACGGGCAGATTAACAAATGAAATGTTCAATAATGTTTTTATCAAGCTTAAACAAATTATAAAGAATTAGTGTTCCTTTAGAATTCTTCGTTTTTGACGGTCCCATTCACGTTGTTTATTAACTTCACGCTTATCATGTTTTTTCCGGCCTTTTGCAAGACCAAGTGATAGCTTAGCTATTCCTAGTTTGTTAAAATACAAAGAAAGAGGTACTAGTGTATACCCCTCCCTTCTGATCATGTTCAGATATTTATCTCGCTCTTTTGCCTTCAGTAAGAGTGGGCGCATTCGCTTTGGTTCATGATTTTCTCTTGCTGCAGGATAAACAGGTATATTTGCGTTGACCAATACAAGGCTTCCTTTTTCTTCGGCAGCATAAGACTCTACTATTGACGCCTTGCCAGAGCGTAAAGATTTAACTTCACTTCCTTGAAGAATAAGGCCAACCTCAAGTGTTTCTTCTATCTGATAATCATATCGAGCACGACGGTTTTCAGCAATACGGCCAGTAGTATTTGACACATCTCCCACCTTATATAGTATTTTTATACCAGACCAGCTAAAACTAGGGCTTTATCTATAATTCTTTTTGCCTCGTCAGATGCAGAAACCAATGGTAACCTTAACTCAGACCTACATAATCTCAAACGCTCGGCTGCATATTTTACAGGTGCAGGACTAGCTTCACAAAACAGCCCATCATGCAGAGCCATAAGCTTTTTATTTATCTCCATTCCAGTCTTAATATCTCCAGCACAAAATGAATTATACATATCCGAATATAGTTTTGGGGCTATATTGCTGACTACGGAGATCATCCCATGACCTCCTGATGCTAGATAAGAGAAAGCTGTGGCATCATCGCCAGATAACTGACAAAAATCATCTCCAATTAGATTGCTCAACCTAGCAGGCCTAGCAGCGTCTCCAGTTGCATCTTTAACCCCAATGATGTTTTTATGCTCCGCCAATTCAGCTAATAATTCATCTTTCACACTCACTACTGACCTACCTGGAATATCGTAAACGATTAGAGGTATGGAAGATAATTCATCTGCTATGGACAAAAAATGTGCTTTTAAACCTTGCTGGGTTGGTTTATTGTAATAGGGTGATACTATTAAAACTGCATCAGCGCCTACTTCTTCCGCATGCTTAGCAAGACGAATTGCCTCAGAAGTATTGTTTGACCCTGCACCGGCAATGACAGGAACACGACCTGCAGACTCTGCAACTGTGATTTCAATCACCTCATCATGTTCTTCATGGGATAAAGTTGGTGATTCTCCTG
Source organism: uncultured SAR116 cluster alpha proteobacterium (assembly GCA_902573725.1). GTDB lineage: Bacteria > Pseudomonadota > Alphaproteobacteria > Puniceispirillales > Puniceispirillaceae > UBA5951. The sequence continues at coordinate 40,871 of CACGLE010000011.1, read as the reverse complement.
TGGTTCCTACCGGAACTAACCCGTGCACCCCCTGCTGTATCTGCCAGTTAACAAGATCTCGAAGAGCTATCTTATCAATCTGACCATCTTTAAATGGTGTTATTAGCGCAGTATTCACACCTTTAAAAGGAAGTTCTGGAATAATCCCAGTCATAATCAATCCCTTAAATTAATTGATGGTGAACTCAATAATATTTGACGAAAATATTACAAAATGCATGATAAAACAAGGTACCAACCATTTTTAACTTTATCCAAAGGTTTTATCAACAAGATGATAACAATAAATGATATCATCACTGCATACGAAAAGACAAGAACCGCTACCATAAAGACACCTTTGATTACGTCAGACAGATTAAATCAAAAACTTGGATTTCGTCTTTGGGTAAAATGTGAGATGTTACAGAGAACAGGGTCTTTTAAATTTAGAGGCGCATGTAACGCAATTCTTTCGTTGCCAGATGATGATGCACCAATACTTGCTTACTCTTCTGGCAATCATGCCCAAGCAGTAGCTCTTAATGCAAAGCTCATCGGACGTAAGGCGACTTTGATTATGCCTAAAGATGCTCCTTTGATAAAACGTAAAGCCACCACTTCATTTGGCGCTTCCATTTACCTTTATGATAGAGAAAATGAAAATCGTGAAAAAATTGGAGACGCCTTACAAAAAAAAATGAATGCGCATTTAATACCACCATTCAATGATGAGAGAGTCATTGCTGGTCAAGGAACTGTTGGTATCGAGATCGCTCAGCAATGCAAAAAGAGAAATTTTTATCCGTCTCAATTAGTTGTTTGTTGCGGTGGAGGAGGCTTAATAGCTGGAACTTCAATTTCAATTTTAGAAAGTTTTCCAAATTGCAAAATTTTTGCTGCTGAGCCGGAAGGTTTTGATGATATGAAGCGTTCTCTTGCTGCTAAGAAAATCTTATCTAACAAACCAGGAAATCATTCAATCTGTGACGCAATTCTTACTCCATCACCTGGTAAGGTACCATTCGAAATTGCAAAAAAATATATTAAGGGTGGATATGTTGTAACCGACCAAGAAGTTTGTGACGCAATGAGAATTGCCTATCGTTATTTTAAACTTGTAACTGAACCTGGGGGAGCAGTTGCTCTAGCATCAGTATTCAAACCAAATTTTAAACCATTAGGACAGGATATTGTCGTTATTCTCTCAGGCGGTAATGTAGATGAGATTCTTTTTTCTTCTATTTTAGCCCAAAAATTGGAGAGTTGATTATGCACAAAAAGATTAACTTATAAATTATCGCTATTGCAGTTAGTCCGTAAATAAGTAACACTTATCAGTAGGAGTGTTATTCTAGGGGGAATGGAAAGGAGATTAAGCCAGAAGAATTTGTAGGTATTTTATTAGTTCGTTCTATAAATTGCTGAAAGGGAAATTCAGATGGATATAAAAATAAGCGGAAAAAATATTGAAACAGGAGCCGCATTTCAGCGACATGCAGAAAATGCGCTTCAGGATATAGTAAACAAATATTTTGCAAACGCTATAGCGGCTGCAGTGACACTTGAAAAAACATTGGCAGGCTTTACAGTCAAAACAAAAGTAAATTTAACACGAAGAATTGACCTCGAATCAACTGGCTACGACTCCAAAGACGCCCATATAGCTCTCGACGCTGCAATTTCGCATGCAGAAAAACGTCTTAGAAGACATAAAAGAAGATTAAAGAATCATAGAAATAACTTAACAGACCTTGAAGCAGAAGAACAAACAATAACAGCTTCGTTATCTATTTATGAATCAGCATCTAATGCTGAAAACTCCATTAGTTATCTTACAAAATCTGGGCCCCATATCCATTCTGCAAATACACCTTTTGATAATGAAAATGATAATGATGCACTACCTGTGGTCGCTCAGTTATCTTATGAGATTGAGCTCTTAACTGTTGAACAGGCAGTGATGCAGCTCGAGTTATCCGATGAACCCTGCCTTATGTTCAGAAATGCTAGTCACTTTGGATTGAACCTTGTTTACAGGAGAAATGACAATACAATTGCATGGGTAGATCCTCGTGGTAATAGAGGTGAAAATTAATGTAAGTCAATGAAACCTTGAATTACATCTTAAACCTATTGAAAGTCTCCCATTCTCAATATTCTTTACACCATGAAATAGACGATTATCAGGGTTCATAAGATTTTTGAATCCTGGACCACTCATCAAAACTAATCTTCCTGGAGTATCGTCAATTACATCCATATTTGAACCATCACGACTATTTGCTACAAAAAACTCAGATCTTCCAGAAAGGCAGATAATTAATATCAAGTCACGATAACGCTGACCATCACGGTGAACTCCGATACCACTGGAACCAGCTCTATATTTCTGTACTGCTATATCGTTAAATATTAAAGAAGAACTAAAAAATTGCTTCAAATTTTCATCTAAAAATAATTGCTCAAAGTGATTTATACATTTTTTCATCAATCCAATTTTAGGTGCAGGAAAACATACTGAAAAATCTTGTACTACACCTGTTTTAGTCAATGGAATTGCTTCACGGAACGAAAGCTGGTTGCAGTAATCAACCAATCCTGAAATCTCTTTTTTTGTAAAATAGGGGAAGGATATAATTTGCTTTTCCAATTTGGACATGGTTTTTACAAAGTGCGTAATTTTTTGTTGTTTTTGAGGCGTTATATCAAACATTATTTTTCTTATAAACAACTGGAATTTTGCAATATTTACAAATCAAATCCTTATTTTTTCTAAATCTGGAAATAGAAAAGCATCCGTTAGGGCACTCAATTATCCATCCTGGTAACGAAAATTTCACATTATGACATCTTTTTGCATCACAGCCTATTTCAAGAGCCTTAACTTTCCAGGTGGCATCATGACCGTGACTGTGTCCAACTAGAGCATGGGCAATTTCATGTAATATAGTATTTTCGACGTCAGAAATTTTAACTTCTTTTGCATAGGACCTAGATATTGAAATAATTTTTTTGCTGTAATTACACAAACCAGCTCTTGATTTTGCGTGATCAAAACAAAACTGCCAGTCATTTAAACCATGTTTTGAAAGTAATTCATAGGCGATATCTGATATGTTTCTCAATTTTTGTTCGCTAATTTGATCTACCATAAGATAGGTCTCTTTATTATGTACATTTAAAACTATTAAAAATGTTTCTCTATAATTTTTGTAAAACGCGTATAAACTTAAAACTTATGCTTATAACAAAAAAGCGATTTGTTTATAACAACAAATTCTTACTTAGCTTCTTTATCAGCAAGCCACCTTATCACGACAGCGGCACCAGGAATCCAGATTAATCCTGCCAACAAATAAAATATGAAATCAACAAACAAAGATTTACCTGCAATGACTTCAGAAAAAAAAGTCGCTAATATTATATAACCAGTCAGTACTGGCACAACCAATATAGCAACGAGCAAATGTCGCCATCGTCTCATTAAATTACCAATTCAAAATTTATTTACATTAAAGACTACTACTTATTATTTTTTCTACATATTTTCAATAGACTCAAAATAATGACAAACACATATGTTACGAAAATAATTTCTTATTTAGAAATAAACAATTATTAAAATGGAATAACTATTATTATGTTTTATTTTTATATTTAAAAAACTAATTTAATTTTAATAAATTATAATTTTTTATTATTAAATTTTTATTATTTTTAATTGTTTCTTTATTATTTACTTTTTCCTTTTTGGGTATTATATAATAGAAGAATGGTTAATTATTAGAAAAAACCCACTTTTTCATTAGTCTGTTATATGGAGAAAAAATGTCCGTTATAAATAATTTAAAGAATAATATTATCGTCTCAAAATTTGTATCTTGGCTCGAATTTTCAAATACATGTCGTGCGCTCAATGGTTTAGACGATAGTATATTATCTGACATTGGGATCGTCAGAGGTCAAATACCGGAATTTGTTGCTGATAAGATGATTGCTAACAGTAACTCTGAGAACGAAAACGCCGCATAGTTATCTCCTCCCTAAACTTGCGCGTTTACTAAAAGGGGTGAAATTTTCACCCCTTTTTATTATTTATAACTGCAAGAATTTAAAGAAATATTCGTTCAACAAACCACCAACCACCTATTGAAGCTATAATCAATGATAATGGAATTTGGATAAAAGACCTATAAAATCGAGTTTTTGAAAAAGTAATTCCAATTGCTACATAGGCGATAATTATAACCGCTAATTGTCCAAACTCTACACCAATGTTAAACGCAATTAATCCAGTGATAAAATGTTTCGAATTGAGTCCTATATCCATCAAAACTGAAGCAAATCCCAGCCCGTGTAGCAGTCCAAAGCCAAAAATTATGAGCAAACGCGACATTCCTATTTTTGTGTGCCACAACGTTTCGAGAGCTACGTAACTAATTGACAGCGCTATGAGAGGTTCTACTATGCTTGCAGGTATTTTCACATAGCCTAGACTTGCCATAGCAAGTGTTATGGTATGTGCTATTGTAAATATTGAGACCTGCAAAATTAATTGGGATATTTTCGTTGCGAATAAATATAAACCTAGCACAAATAATATATGGTCAAGTCCTTTAGGAATAATGTGTTCAAAACCAATAACTAAATAACTTTTTATTATGTCAACTGAAGCAACCGGCAAAACCCCACCACGAACAATGGGCGCACTTAACTCCCCTGGAGACAAATAAGCCGAATACAAATCGTATTCTGTATCATTCTGAGTTGCATAGTCCTCTTCTGATACTTGCCTAACGATTAATGGACCAAGTTTTTTGTTCCAACCAAAGATGATTTTCACATCATCTGTTTTGGTAGCAACAGCTAATGTGATTTTACTTTCTCTTGGAATTGTAACATCTCTATTTTCAGACACTTTTATATCTAAAAACTTCACTTGGAGCATTTCTTGTTCTGATTTTACAGTAATTAAATCAATAAACGTATTAAATTTTCTTTTAAATATAGTTTCAATCTCAGCGCTATCTCTTGCTCTGAGGTCATCATAAACTTCTGATTTATTGGTTTCGTTTGTATCAGTAATTATTGAAGCATCAATATCTGCCAAAAATATCTCAACCGAAAAATAGAAATCGATTTCAACAATGTTTTCTTTAATTGATAATTCAGCAATTGCAGGTGAAATCTCGTGACTAAAAGAGCGCTGGCCTACACCCAAAGTTAGGGTTATGATGCAAACAATTAATAAAAATAAATGCCGTATAAAAAAAAATGTGCTGGATGTATTAGCCATTGAGTTTAACATGACCTGTTTTTTTGGTAATCAAAGGACTATTTATGAAATGCTTATATAAAACACTGTCAATTTTTGCAACTATCTCATGTGTATTTTGGATAATTAGCTGTCCAGTCTTAGCACATGAATTTTGGATAGAGCCTAAAAAATATAAACTTAATATTGGCGATGTTCTCAGCGCCTCACTTTTTGTTGGCCAAGATTTCTCTGGGTATGAAAACCCTTATATGAAAAGTAACTTTTCAAGATTCGAAGTGCTGTACCAGAATGAAAATCAAAAAGTAAATGGTAGAATAGGTGATCGTCCAGCCTTAAATCTCATTCCCCTTCATAAGGGTTTATCTGTGATTTTATATCAGTCGTCCCCTACCTACCTCACATATAATGATTTTCAAAAGTTTATAAATTTTACAGAAGAAAAAGGTTTCCCAAAAATACAAAGCCAGCATTTGTCTCTAAATCTTCCTAAAAAAGGATTTAAAGAAAAGTATACACGCTTCTCTAAAAGCTTTATCTCTGTTCAAAATAGCAGCGGGAAAGATAGGTATTCTGGAATGGAATTAGAATGGGTAATGGAAGATACCGATTTACCGTACAACACAAGTAAGAACATATCTTTTTCTCTTTATTACAAAGGGATACCACACCCAAATTCACAGGTTACTATTTTTTCAAAAAATGATGCTGGGAAAGTAAAAAAATCATTAGCCAGAACAGATAAAAATGGTATTTTTATTTTAAGCACTATTCCTAATATGAGCTATTTAATTGATTCTGTTATAATTCGGAAAATTGAACCAAGCTCAAATCCTGAAGGAGCAATTTGGGAATCCCTGTGGGCATCTGCTACTCTTAAATCAGATTGATGTTAAATAAAAAAATTTGTAAAATAAGTTGGTCCACATATAGAATAGAAAATTCAATTTTTAATAATAAAGCGTGATAACATGTTTCGCCTCTGCAAAAAACAACCATCTTTCAGCAATAAGCCCCGCTATTAGACATAATGAAGCAATAAAACTGTTTATCGGCATGTATGAGGAATGTGTAACTCCAACTAACAAACAAATCCCAGGAATAATAAAGGCAGCCCAAGAAGCAAACCAACGCAATTTCAAGGCATGTTTGCGAGCAACATTATATCCCATCTCTCTCATTAAATAATTTTGTGTTTGATGTGCTGGTTCTAAATTTTGTACTATAGTATTTTTTTCTAATCCTATTGCTTCAGCTTTTGTAACACTAAACTTTACCTGATCTACAAAGTTCCAATATACACATTTCAATAGAAACGCTGCCTCTAGCATAAATACACTGAATAAGACTACAAAGTTATTTACTTTATAGCTAAAAACACTATTAAAAAATATCCACAGTAAAAGTCCGCTCACAATCGAAAGTAAGAAAAAAATTGGGGTTGTAAGAAAATAATTCCATGCAGGTATAGTCTTAAGAGAAGCGTATATCTGCCCTGTACAAAAAACCGTTGAGATGGCACATAATCCACAAACCCCTCCAATCAACGCTACATAATTTTCTAATTCATTGATGCTTTGAGGTGAAAATGATTGGATTACCATGGCTGTCCAAATAACGCAGAGCAACAATGCTGGCACATATGTTATTAGGGCAAGCAATCCCTCTCTAGATAACCAGGATGTTTTCCATTGTGACATAGCTCTCCATGCTCTCTCAGGATGTCCCAAATGAGTAGTAGAAAATAAGAGTCCCACAGAAATTAACAAGAGAGAAAGAATTAACATAATTAAATTAAGCAATGTAGAATCAGGTAACAAACTCGTAAGGGTGGTTAAACCAACTATAGCTAAAAGGCCATAACCTGCTCCTGAAAAAACAGTAAAAAAAATTATAGAATAAGCCGGGCTCAAGAAGCATGCTCCATCGCTCTGAAAATAGAAATTTTAATTCTAATTCTAAAAATATTTGGTTTCATGATAGTTTCTGATCTAGCCACGAAAAAAAATTTTCAAGCTTTGAATTACCATTACTTGGCTTTAAATCAGAAAACCTTTGCAAATTAGCATTGTTTTTAGAATTTTGTTCACTTGTAATATGTTTTTTCCTTGGTGGCAGATATCTATTGACTGGTTTATATCCCAAATTATCCATAAGTGCTACACCACCACGCTTTTCAGATAATATTGATACATCACTTTGAGGATCAGAAAAATCACCAAATAATCTCGCACTTGTGGGACAGGCTAGAACACATGCGGGTTTTCTATCTTCTTCTTCAAGTTCCTCATTATAAATTCGGTCTACGCACAAAGTACATTTCTTCATTATACCTTGTTTATGGTCATATTCCCGCGCTCCATATGGACACGCCCAAGAACATAGTTTACATCCTATGCAAGTTTCTGGATTTACTAGAACAATACCATCCTCTTGCCTTTTATAGCTAGCACCGGTTGGACAAACAGTAACACATTCTGGCTGCTCACAATGTAAACAAGAACGTGGAAAATGCACTGTTTGACTTGAAATGCCATCATCAGTTTCATATCCATGGACTCTATTAAGAAATATTCCATCTGGAGCCTCACCATAGGAATCGAAATCAGACAATGGTAGATTATCATCTGTACTATTCCATTCCTTGCAACTTGTAACGCACCCATGACAGCCAACACAAATGTCAAGGTCAATTAGTAAACCAAGTTTTTTATCAGTTCCAGAAGGCAAATCAGTCACAAAAGTTCTCCAAAAAAATATTCAAAAAGAGATTACACTTACTTTCTTTTAATATTTGCAGCAATAGGTAAAAAATAAGGCTCCGAACGCTGATTATTTGATGATTTTGCCTTTTGTATATGGACCTTTAAATCATACCACGCAGCTTGACCCGTAATAGGATCTGAATTGCTGTAGTGAAACCCTCCCTCTTTTTCTGGCAAAAGAGTTGAAATTAAATGGTTCAAAAGAAACCCTTTTCGAAACTCAGGAGATTTTTTATTTAGTCCCCATGCCCCTGCTCTTTTTCCGATAGCATTCCATGTCCATACAGTGTCAATCTGACACCCAGACATTAATTTTACCTGACATAATACTTTTCCTATATGACTAGATACTTCAATCCAATCATCATCTTTAAGATCTAATTCAGCCCCTCTTTTTCTATTCATGTATAGTTTATTTGAATTTGATATTTGACGTAACCAAGCATTCTGCGAACCCCAGGAATGATACATGTGCATTGGCCTCTGACTTATCGCATGAAATCGATATCGTTCTCCATTAAGCTTGCTCTCTTCTAACGTTGGATACCAAAATGCAATTGGATCAAAATATGACGATATTCTTTTTTGATGCAACCTAGGGACTTTTGGTTCAAATTTTCCATCCGCTGATAATCTAAATTTTTGCAGTGCTTCATTATATAATTCAAATATGATTGGTTTTGTAGAATTTATAAATCCCTGTGATTTAGCCCATTTAAGATAACTCCTATTTGCATGCTTAAAATAGCGCGCGTTTGAAGGGACAGCGTTAGAAAAAAAACAATTATTTTCTTGATATCTTTTTAATTGATCTTGATTTGGAGAACCTACACCAACTTGGTCCCCATCTTCTCCGCGCCAGCCAGCTAAAGTACCTATACCGTTACCTCTTTCATGGTTAGTAATATAGTCAGCATAATCAGTATATTTTGGGCTACCATCGTTATTTATCATGCCTGGAAGTCCGAGGCGCGCACCCAATTCAATAAGTACTGTTTGAAACGGTCGAACATCTCTGTCAGGTTTTACAACAGGGTTCCTTATTGCATCAATAGCAGCATTGGGTTCAGAAATGGGTCGATCTAATAAAGATATAGCATCCCATCTCTCCAGATAAGTTGTATCCGGAAGAATTAGATCCGCATAAGCGATGGTTTCAGAATAATAAGCATCTGAATATATAATTCTTGGTATAGCATATTCCCCAGTTTCAGGATTTATTTTTGTAAGATTATTTAATGTTTCTGGGATATCCATAGAAGAGTTCCAACCCATGTTTGCCATATATAAAAATAGTAGTTCCAAATTATATGGCTTTTGGTTGGCTGCATTATGAATTACCATATGCATTAAACCGTGTGCAGAAAATGGTGCTTCCCAAGAATAAGCATTGTCAATTCTCAGCGCATTTCCCTCATGGTCTACGAGCAAATCAGACGGAGATGTCACAAACCCTAACGGTGCTCCTGGCATTGGTTCTCCTGGACGAACATCTTCTAATTTCCCAGCCGGACGCAAAGCTGGTGGAACAGCTTTTGGGAATGGTGGCTTGTATCTAAATCCACCAGGACAATCAATCGCCCCGAGTAATATTTGTAGATAATGAATTATCCTGCAGCTGTTAAAACCATTCGAGTGAGCCGATATTCCTCGCATTGCATGCATGGAGACAGGTCTTCCTATGAACTCGCTGTGTTGAACACCATTCCAGTCAGTCCATTCCTGCTCAATGCGACGTTCTTTTTCAAATGCTGTTTTTGCTAACTCATCTGCAATCCGAATTATGGTTTCTGCCGCCACACCTGTTTTAATACTTACCGATTTAGGCGAATATTCTTCTGATAAAAAACGATTTGCAATTAAAGAAAAAGAAGGAGTAGCATTCCTTCCGTTTGGTAAAGTATATTCGCCATGTAGTGCATGATTTGACGATTTTTGATTAGCGTTAACTAGAGAACTTTCGACAATATCATAAGCTAATGGATTTCCTTCATCATCTCTTGCAATTAAACCTAAATCCTCTGCACCCGGTGAATTTATAACTAGCCAAGTGGCATTGGTATAACGTTGCAGATAATCAATATCAACGGCCTGATTTACCAGTAACTGATGTATTAATGCACCTGCAAACAAACCATCTGTTCCAGGTTTAATGCCAATCCATTCATCAGCAACAGCCCCATAACCAGTTCTAATTGGATTAATTACCGTGATTTTGACACCTCTTTTTTTTAGCTTACCAATAGCTTTTTTAATTGGGTTAGAGGCATGGTCTTCTGCAACGCCCCAAAGCATAAAATATTCCGTTAAATCCCAATCAGGCTCGCCAAATTCCCAGAATGAACCGCCAAAAGTGTGTAATCCTGCTGCAGCCATATTTACCGAACAAAAACCTCCATGAGCTGCAAAATTTGGTGTACCAAATTGTGATGCCCACCATCCTGTTAAGGCTTGGCTTTGGTCTCTTCCAGTAAAAAGGGCCATTTTTCTTGGATCGTTGTTTCTGATTTCAGAAAGCCATGAAGTCGCTAAAGTTAGCGCCTCATCCCAACTTATTTCTTCAAACTCTCCTGAGCCACGAGGACCAACTCTTTTAAGCGGTGCTTTTAGTCGGGCAGGTGAATAATGTTGCATAATCCCTGCGGCACCTTTGCCACATAATACCCCTTTATTCACTGGATGGTCTCGATTACCTTCAATATATTTTACTTTATTATCTTTTAAATATACCTTTATACCGCATCGACACGCACACATATAGCATGTTGTTGTTTTTATTTCGTCTGAAATTGATTTTGAAAGTTCAATTTCTGGCTGTTTGTAACCAGCTTTCGCCATCTCTGCATTTCCCTCTGACAAAGCTAAATCGTTCTTTATCAACCTATTTGAGTTTAACTTCTCTTGTTTAAATAAAATCACTAAATGTATTTTAACAAGAAACCAAAAATAACACATACATAAATTATAAGAAAACTCTATTTTCAATTTTATATTGAAGTAAAAAAGAATTTAAACCATCATCTTAAAAATAGTAATTTTAATTTTTCAGGAAAATACATGGCAAAAAATATCAATGAAATTAATGCAGCATTTATGTCCAAACGAAAGGCTAATTATGTTCCGCTAAGCCCTGTATCTTTTTTGGAACGCACCTTTAATCTTTACCCCAATATGGTTTCTTTGATTTACGGAAATAGAGAATATCTATGGCATGAGACCTATGATAGATGCATAAGACTTGCATCTGGTTTACAACAAATTGGATTAAAGAAAGGAGAAGTGGTAACGGTAATTGCTGCAAATACACCTGAAATGTTTGAATGTCAATTTGCAGTTGCAATGGCTGGAGGCGTCTTAAATACAGTTAATATTAGGCTTGATGCCGATACTATTGCCTACATTTTTGAACATGCAGAACCTAGAATCCTAATTTCTGATACCGGTTTCTCAGATGTTATCTCAAAGGCATTAAAACAATCAGAATATACTGATTTTAAAATAATTGATATAATTGACGAACAAGATAGCTCCAGTGCTTCAGCAGCTCCAATTGGCCAATATACTTATGAGCAATTAATTGAATTAGGAGATGGCAAATTTAATTGGCAGCTTCCTGATGATGAATGGGATGCGATATGTCTAAATTATACATCTGGAACAGGTGGACTGCCAAAAGGTGTTGTTTATCATCATCGTGGTGCCTATCTAATGGCAATGGGTACAATACCTGCATGGCAGTTGCAAATGCATCCAACGTACTTATATACTGTTCCAATGTTTCACTGTAATGGGTGGGGACACGCTTGGATGATGGGTTTACTTGCAGGAAAGGTGATCTGTACACGCCAGCTCACTGCTGAAACAATTTTTTCTCTTATCCAAAAACATAACGTAACCCATTTTGGAGGTGCTCCTATTATTTTAGGTATGCTTGTCAACGCGCGAAAGGAAATTCAGTTCAAACCGGACTGGCCAGTTCAAGTAATGACCGCAGGCGCTCCCCCTCCTGCTGCAATTTTGCAAAAAATTGAGGCTTTAGGATTTAACGTGATGCAGGTTTACGGCTTAACAGAAACCTATGGCCATGTTGTGCAATGCGTATGGCAAGATAAATGGGATATCCTTGAATTTGCTGAGCAAGCAACCATAAAAGCACAACAAGGTGTGCAATTCACCCATACTGAATTAGTAGATGTTCTTGACCGCGAAACTAATAAACCCGTTCCAGCTGATGGATTAACGATAGGAGAAATTGTTGTTCGCTCAAATACAATTATGAAAGGCTACCATAAAAACCGAAAGGCTACTGAAGACAGCTTAGCGGATGGTTTTTTTAGGTCAGGTGATTTAGCCGTTCGTCATCAATCCGGCTATGTAGAAATTAAAGATAGATTAAAAGATATTATTATATCCGGAGGTGAGAACATCTCTTCTGTTGAAATTGAAAATGTTCTTTATCGACATGAGAGTATTGCTTTTGCTGCAGTAGTTGCCAAAAAAGACGAAAAATGGGGGGAAACGCCTTGTGCTTTTGTTGAGATGAAACCAAACACCTCAGCTACAGAGGAAGAAATTATCTCGTTCTGTCGTCAACATTTGGCGGGGTTTAAAACACCGAAAACAGTGATTTTTCAGGAAATTCCTAAAACGTCAACTGGTAAAATCCAGAAATATATACTTCGCCAATCATTGAAGTATTCCGAATAAAATTCGAAACTAGTAATAGTAAATTTTGAAAAAAGTTATACTAATTCTGCTCAGCTGTTCCAGAGTCGAGCAATGAACAAATTCGGCCTAAAGTCTGAGGCGTTTTTGCAAGATTTATAAAATTTAAGCGCTCTCTATCAAATATATCTTGTTCTGTAGCAGATTGGCTCTCGCCGTCCTTCGCTACAATCACGTCTGCAATCGCCATAGCAGTCGTTAAATTATGAGGCGTAAATATTCCGTCCTGGACGCCCTTTTTCATAAACTTGTGCATTTTTTTGCGTAAAATTGGATTTGCCAACTTAAAAACTGGTTTTTTAGGTGATACGTATGTTTTCTGAAGGTCAATATTTAGAGAAACTGCCTTTTCAAACAATCTATCCTTGTTCATTACTTGTAAGTCTCTATCCGGCAAGTAATATTGATATTTTGAAGACATATCCGGAGATGTACCAACTTTACCATATCCAATTTGCATCCAACACTGCCATGCAGCTTCATCCCAATCATTTGTTTTCTCAAACCAACGTAAATAGCTTTGTTTGACACCTCCACCTGCAGGCAACAGACCGACCCCAGATTCCACCAAACCAAATGTCGAATTAACGTGTGCTACAAGAGCATCGCAGTGCGCCAAAACCTCAAATCCTCCACCTATGGCAAGACCTGATGGCACACCAATAACCGGTACTGGTAAGTATTTGAGTTGGGTTACAACTCCCTGAAACTCTTTTAGAAATAGATCTATTTCCTCCCAATTTTTGTTTTCTATTAAAAACCTAAAGTGATTCAAATCAACACCTGCCGAGAAATGTTGAAAATCATTGTGTATAATTAGGCCAGTTCCTGCATTGTGGGCGGCATATTTTAATATATCAACTGTTCCAGGACGCAGCGCATTAGCTTTTGAATGAAATTCAATTAGGCGCATATTCTTTTCTATCTCATAACAAGTGGCATCATTATTTTGTTCAAGTATTGGAAGTGTGCGTCTCAAAATTTGGAGCCTAAAAGAGCCCTCGGGTAGACTGACTGGAATATATCCTTCAAAAGCATGAAGTACCGATATAGTATTATTTTCCAAACAATAAAAAGGTTTATTAGTTTTTAGATTTTGAGGGAATGAAAGACCAGCGTCACTGATTAATTTGTAAAGAAGCTTTTGCCCAATAGCATCAATCATCTCAAAGGGACCACGTTGCCAGTTAAACCCTAATTTCATTGCATCATCAATATCCTGAGGGTTGGAAGTAATAGTTCCTAATAACTGGCCTGCGTAACAAAAGATATGCGCTAACACAGAGCAGGCAAACCGGCCATATTCACTATCATCCTCAATTAATACTAATAGTGCTTCTTCTTGTTCAACTTGCGCTTTTGCTACTTTTTCTGCTATCTCTGGTAATGGATTAATATCCCGCCATTGATTAAGTTCTCCAGCTTCCTTTGATAAATCTCTGACCTTTCGTCCGGCACTACTTTCTAAGTAAAAGCCACCAAGTCCTTTTTGTCCCGTATAACCAGAATTTATAAGCGAAGTAATAAGTTCAGGATCTGTACCAACTTTTTGAAAATCATCTTGTTCTGGTAAAATTTTACGCATTGACGCAACAACATCTGACATCAAATCTATACCAATCAAATCATATAATCCAAAAACTCCAGTCTTTGGCACACCCATAGGCCTACCAAGAATGGCGTCTGCATCATCAAAGGGCATGTTTCGTTTTAATGCCTCATTAAGGCCGACTTGCATAGCATAAACACCAAGACGATTACCAAGAAACCCTGGTGTATCATTACACCTGATTACTCCTTTACCAAGAATAACATCATTGAATTCAGCAAGTTTATCAACAACATCACCTTTCGTATGCTCTCCAACAACTAATTCTAACAAGCGCATGTATCGAACAGGATTAAAATAATGGGTAATCGCAAAACGTTCTTGGAAGGCTATATCCATATCCTCCATTAATAATGAAATTGGAATAGAGGATGTATTCGATGTTACGATGCAATCTCGCTTTATTATTTTATTTAAACGCGCATAAATTGATTTTTTAACTTCAAGTCGTTCAACAACCGCCTCAACTACCCAGTCATAGTCGCTTAATTTATTTAGGTCATATTCGAACGTTCCAGTTTGTATTTGGTTTGATACTTGCTTTGAAATAAGCTGCGGTGGGTCTGATTTAATGAGCCTCTGTACTGCTAATTCTGCAGGAGAGATAGCATTTTTATCCTCAGCTGCTAAATCAATAAGCATCACATCTAATCCTGCATTTGCAATCTGGGCAGCGATGCCACTGCCCATTGTACCAGCACCTAATACTGCTATTTTTTGAAAATGCTTTTTAGAGTTTACCATTATAGTGCCTTTAATAATTTTTCTTTTTTATTTAATAAAATTTAATATCTCTAAATTTACTTCATCAGGTTTTTCAAGAGGGATCATATGCCCGGATTTAGCTATCTCAACAAATTTAGCATCTTTTATAGTATGAGCCATTTTAATGCCTAGATTTATTGGTATCATTTTATCACTTTTTGCAAAGATACATAAAACGGGCAAATCAAGTTCTGAGGCAAAATTAGTTGCATCAAACAGATTACAAGCGCGCAAATCAGCATTTAATGCTTTTGGAGTATTCGACATCATTAATTCCCTGCCAATACCCAATAAAGAATGACCTGGCTGCGACGGGGAAAAAAAATGACCATTTTTACCATGACCCCATTCAGTCATCATTGATATAGCATCAGATAATGCACTTTCTGATTTTTCTAATAAATAATCATTAACTCTGATTTGCAATGCACCAGCAATTAGAATGAGTTTCTGTGCTAATTCAGGATATTTATGAGCAAGTGCGATTGTAACAAGGCAACCTTGTGAATGACCGACCAATACGGCTGACTGAATTTTAAGATGATTCATAAGTTGTGCAACCCAATCTGCCATTTCTTCAATAGTTTCCAGTGGTTTTCCAAGAGAATATCCATGCCCTGGAAAATCAGGGGCATAAATTGAATATCCCTCAAATGCAAAAAAACGCGTTTGTAAAACAAAGGTAAGGTGAGTCTGACCGCTCCCTGGCAAGAAAATTAGCGCTTCACCTTTAGACGACGGATTTTTACCTCCAGTTGAGAAATATGTTAAATGATCATTAAAATTTAATTTCATGAAGCCATCCTAATAAATCCATTTACTACAGCTTACTTGCTGCCTTCAGTCCTTGTTCAAAATCCGAAACAATATCAGATATATCTTCTAAACCAACAGATAAACGTATCATATCATCTGTAAGTCCAGCAGATTTCATAGCATCCGCATCAATATGAGAATGAGTTGTGCTGGCAGGATGAATTACAAGCGTCTTTGCATCACCGACATTAGCGAGATGAGACGATAGTGAAACGGCTTCAATAAATTTTCTACCAGCATCACGCCCACCCTTTATCCCAAATGTAATAATTGATCCAGCTCCCTTTGGAAGAATTTTTTTTGCTAATTTATATTGCGGATGCTCCGGTAAAAAAGGATGACGAACCCATGAAACCTGTTCGTGAGCTGTCAAAAATTTAAGCAATTTTTCAGTATTTTCGATATGTCTTTGCATCCTAAGAGGCAAGGTTTCTAAACCCTGTAGAATATGAAATGCATTCATTGGTGCGAGTGAGGGCCCAAAATTATACATCGCCTCAGCTCGAAACTTTGCTGTAAAAGCGGCCGGACCGAACTCCTCATAAAAATTAATACCATCCATAGCATAATGTGGTTCTGAGATGGTTGGAAATTTATCTGTACTACCCCAGTCAAAATTTCCACCATCAACAACTACTCCACCAATTGCTACGCCGTGTCCACCCATCCATTTTGTAAGAGAATGAATGATTATGTTTACACCGTTTTTGATAGGTGCCATTAAATACGGAGTATTAAAGGTACCATCAATCATAAATAAGATTGAATGCTCCTTGCAAATAGTTGCTAATGCATCAACATCTAGAACCACAAGACCTGGGTTGCCTATAATTTCAGAAAAGAATAATTTAGTATTTTCTTTTATTGCTAATTTGACCTCAGAATGATTTGTTGGGTCAACAAAACTTGTATGTATGCCAAAACGTGGAAGCGTGTATTTCAGTAAATTTACGTTCGCGCCGTATAGTTGAGAAGAAGCAACGATATGATCACCAGCTGAACAAACTGTTAATATTGATGAAAATAACGCAGCCATGCCAGAACTTGTAGCCGTTGCCGCAACTGCATCATCTAAAGCGGCAACACGTTGTTCTAAAACAGCAACAGTGGGATTTGATATTCGAGAATATAAATGTCCACCAATCTCCATATTATAAAGGGCAGCAGCATGGCGCGTATCACGAAAAACATAAGAAGTGGTTTGATGAATTGGAACTGCCCTTGAGCCAAACTCCTCATCAGGTGTTTGACCTGCATGCAGACTAAGTGTGTCGAAATTATATTTTTTACTCAATGGATTGCCCCTTAATTTAAATATTTATTTCTAACATGAAGTTTTATGCAGTTCGGCGATGCAGCCAGTTAACATCCATATTTAAAATCGAATTATCTTCATGATTTATTACGTTAGAATAGGTTCTAACATGAGGCAAACTATGCTGGAGATAAATTTCCGCACATATTATTTTCGACTTAACAAAATCATCTGGCAGTCTCGTAGCATTTTTTATTGCCCTATCCGCTGATTTAACAGCCATCCATCCACCACAAAAATATCCAAGCTGCATTAACCAATTTACTCCGTTAGCGGCTAGATATCGTGAATCATTGGCTTTTGATAATAATGTTTCTAAAGTAGAAATAACGTCTGCAATTGCATTGGACATAGGCTTTGAAAAATTATCATCTACTACTTCCATTTCTTTTTCTATTTCTTCTATAAGAAAACGAATTGTCTGACCCTCGTCTCTTATGGTTTTGCGAAACATCAAATCATTTGCCTGAATAGCAGTTGTGCCCTCATAGATAGGTAAGATTCTTGAGTCACGGAAATATTGTGCAGCGCCTGTTTCTTCAATAAACCCCATACCTCCGTGAATTTGCAGACCACTTGAGCAATGCAAAACAGAGAGCTCAGTTATCCAGCCCTTGATAATCGGTATCAAAACAGAAGCTCTTTTCTGCTCATTTTCAAAAACTTCCTTCGCACAATTATCCGCTATATCCATTGCATTCGCACCTGTAAAAATTAGTGCCCTCATTGCATCTATTTCAGACCTCATTATAGATAATAATCTCAAAACATCTGGATGCTGATTAATTGGTGTGCCTTTTTCTGCTGCGATAGGAATGCCTTGTACTCGCGTTTCTGCATAAAGGACCGCTTTCTGATACGCCCTCTCCGCAATCGCTAATCCTTGCAGACCAACACTAAATCGGGCATGGTTCATCATACCAAACATTATCTCCAGACCTTTGTTCTCTTCTCCGACCAAATAACCAATAGCGCCACCATTGTCACCATATTGCAGAACAGCCGTTGGCGAGCCTTTTATTCCAAGTTTTTTCTCAATAGAAATGCACCTAATGTCATTTGGCTTATCGAGACCACCATCATTCTTCAATAAAATTTTAGGAACAATAAATAGTGAAATTCCTTGAATACCCTCTGGTGCATTTGGTGTTCTTGCAAGCACTAGATGAATTATGTTTTCCGCCATATCATGCTCACCATAAGTAATATAAATTTTCTGACCAGAAATTTTATAGTGGTCCCCTTCTCGGACTGCTTTCGTTCTAATTTTTGATAAATCTGTCCCAGCTTGTGGTTCTGTTAAATTCATTGTTCCTGTCCATTTTCCAGAAACAAGATTAGGCAAATACGTTTCCTTCTGTTCTTGTGATGCAGATTTCTGAAGAGCATATATTTGTCCTTGACTTAAAAGATGACAAAGCGCAAAGCTCATATTTGCAGAATGCCACATTTCACATACTGCTGCACTTACACTCATGGGCATTTGCTGACCACCCCACTCACTTTTTGCCTCTAATGTTGTCCAACCTGCTTCACACATGGCCCTATAAGCTTCTTTAAAACCATCAGGAGTTCTTACGTATCCCTCTTCGGTAATTGTAGAATTTTGTTGGTCACCTGTGTGGTTAATTGGAGCTAAAACAGTGCTGGCAAATTTCCCAGCTTCATCCAAAATTGACCAAATAAGGTCTTTATCTATTTCCTCCGTATTCTGGCCGTTCATGCTCAGTTGTTGAACTATTGAATCAAAGCCAATTAAATATTCTAAAACGAATTTTTGATCCTGAATGGGTGGGGTATACATTTCAAATTAACCTTTTTAACTCTGTCTTTAATTCTTATATCATAAAAGTGGTAATTGACGCAGTCATCTTTGATCCTTAGCATTTCAAAATATAAAATTTATACTTTTTTTGTTTTCCGCAAGTTAGATTAAATAATGAAACGGCTACCAATAGAATTACCCCAACAAAACAAACTTGTAAAACTTAGCTCAGATTTATATTGGGGTAGGCTTCCACTTCCATTTCGACTGAATCATATTAATCTATTTATAATAGACACAAAAGACGGGTGGGTGATTGTTGACGCCGGCATTTATGGAGAGGAAACTAAAAAATATTGGAAGTCCCTCTTAAGTGGTTTGCTTTCTACAAAACCTATAGATAAAATTATCATAACTCACCATCATGTTGATCACATAGGGTTCGCAGCTGAATTGGCAGACATGACTGGGGCAAAATGCTATATTTCTAGAGCAGAAATGAAACATGCTCAGTTTATCTTTAATATGTCATTCTCTGAATTTTCAGACCTCTTAGTGTCTATTTACTCAAAATATGGTCTTCCGTTAGAAGAGATCGAACTTGGCCGAAATGACTCTTCTAGATATAAACGTTATGTTCCCGAATTACCAGATTTCAATAATTTTTCTTTAGAGGATACTATACAAGGTACCTCAAGTGATTGGCGATGCAGAATTGACAGTGGGCACAGTTCTGGTCAGATTTCCTTTATTAATGAACGTGATAAACTCTTTTTACCAACAGATTTTCTGCTACCAAGAATCTCACCCAATATATCAGCAGATATTAGAGATATAGACAAAGATGTTCTAGGCGATTACTTAGAATATCTAGAAGATATGACAACTCTTGACCCTGAAATAAGAATTTATCCAGGCCATGATTGGCCATTTAAAAATGGCAATCTAAGAGCACTTGATTTAATTAGGCATCATAATCAACGATTAGAAATCTTATTATCCAATGCACAAAAAAAACCGTTATCAGTAAGTGATGGAATAGACTTATTATTCAATAAGCGTTTTGAAAGCCACGAATTATTTTTTGCAGCAGGTGAGTCTAGAGCTCATTTAAATCATCTTTCCAAACAAAACAAAGTAAAAAAAGATACCATCAATAGAAACGGACAGGAAATAGATCTATTTTACGTTTGATAAATTGTTGCCAAAAAATTTGTTTTTATCCTCTGGTTTTTATTTATTTGCTAATACACACCTTGAAAGGGACCCATTGTCACTTTGCACTAACGGCACGGTCTGGACAGGGTCAAAGGAAATGTTCACATCATTTCCATCGACCTCAATTTTCTTTATCGCTTTTCTCATCTGTTTAGGAATATCGTTCGTACCAATCGCATCTTTTAGCTCAATTGCTGAAAAAGATGTTTCAAATGTAAGTTTAGCATTAAATGCATCAGGCTGATGAACAGATTTAATTGAGTCTATCAGGGTCTCATGGTGTTCCAAACGTCTTATAATATCATCAACCTCCCAACCACACTCGGTTCGAGAAACAGGACATCGTGTTCGAAAACTGCATCCTTGTGGTGGACGCGCTGGATCCGGTATCGGACCATCCAAAGCAGCCATATCTGACATAACATCTTCTGATAAATCTGGACTAGCTGCAAGAAGCGCCTTAGTATAGGGGTGTTGAGGATTAGCAAAAATATCTTCAGTTTTTCCGGCCTCTACGACCTTTCCAAGGTACATGACTACTATTTTGTCTGCCATATGCCTTATAACAGACAAATTATGAGTAATGAAAAGATATGAAAGCCCGCGTTGTTTCTGAAGATCATGTAAAAGATTTAAGATTTGAGCTTGAACCGAGACATCTAAAGCACTGGTGGGTTCGTCTAGGACTATTAACTTAGGGTCAAGAGCTAGCGCTCTCGCTATAGAAATACGCTGACGCTGGCCACCAGAGAATTGATGTGGAAATCGATATAAGTGCTGTTTTCCGAGACCAACCTGCTCCAACAATTCAATCGTACGTGGTATCAATTCATTATCTGCACAAACTTTATGTATTTTCAAAGGACGAGACACTATATCACTCACCAATTGACGGGGAGATAAAGAAGAAAAAGAGTCCTGAAATACCATCTGACAATTTCTTCTATAATTATAAAAGTCATCCCCTTCAATCTTGCTTATGTTTGAAGTAGATTGTATTTCATCAATAAGGTATTTATTTTTAATTTCAGATTGATGTTTTTCGAAGTCCTCCAATGCAACTAACTTTTCTGGCGTCAAATCAAAAAAGATATCACCATCAGTCAACGGCTCAAGGCCTGATACACATCTACCAATTGTTGTTTTTCCGCATCCACTTTCTCCAACTAAACCAACCGTTTCTCCAGCACCTATATCAAAGCTAACACCGTCAACAGCATGCACCTGACCAACAACATTTTGAAACACGCCCTCTTTAATCGGAAAATGCTTTTTCACATTTCTGAGACTTAAAATAGTATTTTTAGAGTTGGACACTGTTAAATTTCCTTAAAGTATTATCTATCTTATTTTTTTGCATATGTTTATAAAATAAATTGTTAAGCCTCGTAGAGTAGACAAGCGACTTTGTGCGATTTATTTACTTCAGATATTGGCTTTAATTTTGGGTCAATTTCTTCACAGTTTGCCTTTCTTCGCATACATCTGCTTACAAATCGACAACCAGGTTCTGGTTCTATTAGCTCTGGAACTATTCCTTCTATTGCTTCCAGTTTTCCTCGCTCATGGCTCATTGAGGGTAAAGCATTAATCAGACCTTGTGTGTAAGGATGTTTTGGTTGATTAAAAATAGTCTCTGCATCCCCAGTTTCTACTATTTGCCCCGCATACATAACTGCAATTCTATCACATATTCTTCTCACCAATGATAAGTCGTGGCTTATGTAGAGAACTGAGGTTTTATGTCTTTTTTGTAATTCTTTAATAAGGTCAAGTACCCTCGCTTGGACTGTAACATCTAATGCAGTAGTAGGTTCGTCTGCAATAAGCAAATCTGGATTGCAAGCGATTGCTTGAGCAATCATTACACGTTGCTTCATTCCGCCAGAGAGTTCATGAGGATACCGTTCCATAACCTTGGTAGGGTTAGGGATTTGAGTTTCCTCTAATGCTTCTGCAACCAATCGATTTATGCCGCTATCAATCTTCTTTTTATAGGTACTTAATGGAGGTATTTTGAATAATGTTGTTACTAGAAAACCTGCTTCCTGTTTAATATATTTTTTTACAAAATATTCCGTTACACCCGATAATTTATTTTTAAGTCCAGCTTTTTCTAAAACATCATTTTCCCGGTGTTCCTGAAAAACCTCAGCTACCTGTGTGCGAATGGTTAGACCAGGATTGAGTGCTTTACCTGGATCTTGGAAAATCATAGCGATACGCTCACCACGTAATTCTCTTATTTGATTCTCTGACAAATCTAATAAATCTATAACTTGAGAACCATTCTTGATATTTTTGCTTCTAAATTTAATATTACCACCTGCAAGCACACCAGGTGGTGATTGCACTAATTGCATAAATGTACGAGCAGTTACACTTTTTCCACAGCCTGTTTCGCCTACTAGTCCCATCATTTCACCGTCAACAATGTCAAAGCTTACACCGTCTACAGAGTGGACCATTCCTTGCTTTGATTCAAAATAGACTTTCAAATCAGTCACTGATGCAATTAAATCTTTATCCAAAGAATTTTGTATATCTAAATTATCCGGTGACATAATTACCTCTTTGTCTCAGTCCTCGGGTCTAAAACATCACGCAGACCATCTCCAACTAAATTAAATGCTAGCGCCCATAAAAATACCATTAAACCAGGAAATGTAGATGCCCACCATCTCCCAGCTGAAATTCCAGCCTGTCCCTCAGAAACTAGCACTCCCCATTCAGCAATACCCGCTTCTGACAAACCAATAAAAGATAATGTAGCACCTACAAGAACGATATTTCCCATATCTAAGGTGGCTTGCACCATGACTGGACTAAATGAGTTTGGCAAAATATCCTTTAGATAGATCTGCAATTTGGAAGCACCCATTATTTTTGCTGCATCCACATATTCTCTTTGTTTAATTCTGATAACTTGAGCACGCATAATTCGAGCATATTTCACCCAAAAAACTATTACTAATGCCAATATAATGTTGGTAAAAGACGGACCAAGAATAGCAGCGATAGCTAATGCAAAGATTAGTTCTGGTATTGATAAAAAAACGTCAACAATTCGCATTAAAATTTCGTCTACTTTTCCTCCAACTATTCCAGCAACGCTTCCTATTATAACTCCCAGAACTACAGTAAGTGTTACAACAAGTATTGATAATTTTAATGAGGTTCTAGCACCCCATACGACCCCGTAAAATACATCTCCACCTCTATTTGTAGTCCCAAGTATATGCCCTGGTGTGAGCGGAGCAGAGCGCGCCGCTTTCCAATCTCTTGGCATTTGGTAAGGGTCGGGAGTATTCGGCTCGGTAATTACCGGTGCAAAAATAGCCATCGCCAACATTAAAATAACGATGATTAATCCTAATACAGTTGTTGGATTAGCAAGGACATTACTTAATATTTCTAAATTGCGTTTGAGACGAACCTTGAAAGCAGAGTCATTAAAATTGACTTCATCAATCCCTGCATTTTGAGCGTTTTTTTTCATCTTAATCTCCGAGAACTACCCGGCGGTCTAGATACGCATATATTATATCTACAACTAAGTTAACAAAAAGAAATAAGATACTGGTAAACATCACATAAGTCATTATCGTGGCTTGGTCACCTCTAAGAACGGCTGAAGCCATCCAGCGTCCGAGACCCGGCCACCTGAATATAATTTCTGCTACAACCGTTCCTTGCAATAGAAAACCAAAAGTCAATCCTATAACCGTAACCGTTGGAACGAGGGCGTTACGACGCGCATGTTTTTTTAACACCACCCTTTCTGCTAAACCCTTAGCTTTTGCAGCGTCAACATAATCTTCTTGCAATTCCTCGATCAGTGACGAACGCATCATTCTTGCAATAATTGCGGTCGCTCCGTAGCCCAAAGCTACCGCAGGCAAAATTAAATGCCAAATCGCATCTCTAAACGCAGAAAAATTACCAGCTAACAGAGCATCAATGGTATAGAAACCGGTTGGATGCGGTATTGCCTCAAATAAATTCGGGTCACTTCTCCCAATCGGGAACCAACCCAGCCACACCCAGAATATAATCAACAATAAGATCGCAAACCAAAAAAGGGGCATACTGGCTCCACTGACAGATACCACTCTAATTATGTGGTCAGATATTTTGTTCCGTCTCGCACCGGCAAACGTCCCCATAGCTATTCCAAGAGATACAGCAACAATGCCTGCTGCAATCGCTAGTTCCATAGTTGCCGCAAATTTTTTAGGAAAGACGTCAACAACTGGAGCGGAGGCAACTCCAGACCATCCAAGATCACCCTGCGAAACTCCCTTTATCCAGTAAAAATATTGAACTGGAACTGGCTTATCCAAATGAAAGCGCTCTTTCATTTCTTGCACCTCTGCCGGACTCATTTCGTGGGATAGGTATATACCAATTGGTGAGCCCCCAATGCGTGTAAGCGCAAAAACAATAATTGAAGTTCCAATGATTAAGATTGGTAAAATCATCAATCTACGGATAATGTAGTCTCTTATTTGCATAGGTCATTCCGTTAAGTAGGAAAAAAATATTGTCTTATTCTAATGACTAGAAATTAACAAGCCAACCGTATGTTACCACTGTGTAATTATACGGTTGACTGTAACTAGATTAAATTTACTTACCTAAGTAAGAAAACCTCAAACTTGGCCGAGGCCACAGCGGATTATGTACAAATCCTGTAACCCACTCCCGGTAAGCCATTGTCACACCCTCTTGAGCTGTGATCAGCCACATAGGATCATCAAATAGCATTTTTTGAAGTTCAGAATACATTGCCGCTCTTTTTTTGACATCAAGCTCTGTTGATGCACCATCTATGAGCTCAGCAATTTTTTCTGGGTTGCGATATCCATTTGCAAACCCATGTACTTCCCCCCATTCCCCATCTGGATGCTGATAAGCACTCATGTACGGATGAGGATCAGCGAATGGGTCTGCGTTTTTAACCCACATGGCATATTCCACTGGATTTTGTGCATGTGCTTCATCAAAAACAGCCTCAGCTACTGCCAACACATTTATTCTAAAATTTGGGTTTAAACCCTCAATAGAGTCTTTAAGTACAAGTGCAGCGTCTGCAAAGAGATTTGCTTCCTCAGTAATTACAGAAACTGAAAAGCCATTATCCCAGTAACCGGCTTCACGAAACAAGGCTTCTGCTTTAGCCTTGTCCTGAGCCCCATATCTTGGCGCATCTGGGTCATGTCCAAATATACCAATTGGCAGATAATGTGGATTAAATTCCCCAAAACCAGCCAAAGGACCCATAAGAAAAGCTTCGTAATCAAAAGCGTAATTAAAAGCTTGGCGTATTCTCGGGTCGTGAAAAAAATCTGTTGGAATTGTGTCTTCCTTTGGTAGCGCGCCGTTAGGAATATTTAGATTAAAACCAACATGAATAGGCTCAAGTAACAAACCTCCCGTATGGAGTGTAACACCATCCGCACCTTCTATATCCGCTACAAAAGATGGGTCTGTTTCTATTGTGTCATAATTACCTGCCCGCAAACCCAACACTCTAACATCAGGTTCAGCACCAATTTCTATACGTGCAGCTAATTTTGCTTTGTTGCCCCAGTAATTTTCGTTGATATCTAGAAGAATATTCTCCCCACGATTCCAGGCTTTCAATTTATAAGGTCCAGAGCCAACGGCGTTTTGTGCCATATATTCATTCGGCTCTCCTTCTACAACACCACCATTCGCCATAACCGCATCCTTACTTACAATCGATGCAGCCATAGAGACGACAGTGCTATTCAAGAAACTTGCACTAGGTTCCAGAAGAATTACCTGAAAGGTATAATCATCCACTACTTTTGTCTCAGAAACAATGTCTGAAATAACGCCAGCCTGTCCCTCAGGTAAATCCATTTCAACAATTCTGTCCCATGAGAACTTAACGTCTTCAGCGGTTACATCTGTACCATCATGAAAAACTGCACCTTTTCTGATTTTAAATGTGTATGTCATGCCATCATCACTTATCATACCATTTTCTACTGAAGGCACTGTCGTTGCCAACCCAGGAATAAGTTCAGGTCCAGATGGCCCAAATTCCAATAATCTGTCATATACTTGGAGAATAACCGTTTCTCCACCCTCACCAGCCTCAACTTGGGCCGGGTCAAGAGTTGTTGCTTCATCATCAGCCGCATGCACCAATACGCCAGGATTTTTAATTGTTTGAGCATTGACTCCTACAGTTAAAAATAATCCGAGCAAAATGGAATAGGCTACAATTAAAATGTTTCTCATTTTTCTCCCCTTTTGCACTATTTTTAGTTTATTTTACTATATACTGTAACGATCAATTACCTGCCTGCAAGAAAAATTCGATAATATTAGAAAAATAATTCGTTACATAATTACAATAAGTTAGGTGTTTTTTGTGAAAAATTATGTTTATCAAATTTCTCTTTCTACCATTCTTTAGGAGTTTTCTGCTTTGAAAAAGTTGTCGAATAACTTCTTTTTTATCATAGGTTTTCTAGCTATTTTATTATTTGCAGGAACCCTACCAGCAACAAAACTGGTTTTGGAAATTTACTCACCACTTCATGTTACTGCTCTCAGAGCTTCCTGCGCGACACTATTTGCCATTATTTTTTTTATTTATCTAAAACTGAAAAACTTGCAAAAAAGGGATTATATGAGCCTTAAAATTTCTGCCCGATTCAAAATAAATGAGATTTATGAACTATTAGTCATTGGACTTCTTATAGTCTTTGGGTTTCCTGGAGCAGTAGCTTTTGCTTTAGCAGAAGTTTCAAGCGCATATACCGCTGTAATACTTTCTATGCTTCCATTATGTCTATCTGCAGCTGCAGTAATCATGGCCAAAGAAAAACCACCTCTTTTATTTTGGTTTTGTTCTTTTACTGCTGCAGCCTTGGTTGGGATATTCATGGTAAATGAATATACAATGGGGGTAAATTTAAATAAATTAGATATTCAAAGGTTTGTTTTGGGAAATTTTTGGCTGTTTGTTGCATGTATTTGTGCAGCAGTTGGATATACAAAAAGCGCCTCATTAAATAAGAAAATATCAGGATTTTCTATAATTTCTTGGAGCTTGTGTCTCACCTCACCCATTTCCTTTTTACTTTCTTTTCTATTATGGCCAAAAAATCATTCAATTCAAAATGCTATCGAACATAGTGGTTCACTATTAGGTATCATTTATTTAGGTCTTTTATCGATGTTTATTGGAAATTGTTTATGGAGCATTGCACTCTCCAGGGGTGGTATAGCGAAAATAGGACAAATACAGTTTCTACAGCCATTTATCACAATATTCATATCCTACTGGCTACTCAGTGAGCTCATAAAAAAGGAAATGATTTTTTTTGCATGCGCAGTAACCGTAGTTGTAATACTCGGGCAACGTCAAAGATTTCTGGATTAGTTGACTTAAAGGTAAAAGTTCATCTAACTTCCAACTTAAAAGCAAAAATATTTGAAAGAAAAATCGTGGCAAAAAATCACTATTACGTAACTCATCTTGAATGTTCTCTGACTGGAGAGCACTATCCTGCTGGCCAAATTCATGGGTTATCTAAAGTTCAACGCCCTTTACTTGTTCGATATGACTTAGAAAAAATGAAAAGCGAATTGTCTCGTTCTGAAATCGCAAATTCCAACAGTCCAGGGTTTTGGCGATATGCCCCGATGCTTCCTGTAGCGGAGCCTAAAAATAGAATATCGCTCGGAGAAATTGTAACTCCACTTATTCCCTTGAAGCAATCAGCCCTAATTTTAGGAGGTCAAAAGGGAAAAATTTTAATTAAAGATGAGGGTCGTCTGCCAACAGGCTCCTTTAAAGCTCGAGGTTTAAGCCTAGCGGTTTCCATGGCCAAATCTTTCGGCATTAACCATTTGGCTATTCCAACTAACGGTAATGCAGGTGCCGCAATGGCTGCGTATGCTAGTCAGGCCGGAATAAAATCGACTGTTTTCTGCCCAGAAGATACCCCTGATATTAATGTAAGAGAAATTAGACTACAAGGTGCTAAAACTTATAAAGTAAACGGCCTAATCAATGATTGTGGTAAAATAGTGGGTGAAGGGAAGGAAGCAACTGGTTGGTTTGATGTCTCAACCTTAAAAGAGCCTTATCGAATAGAGGGCAAGAAAACAATGGGACTTGAGCTAGCAGAGCAATTAGGTTGGAATTTACCTGACCTGATTTTCTATCCAACCGGCGGAGGAACTGGGCTTATTGGAATGTGGAAGGCATTTCAGGAATTAAAAAGCCTTGGTTGGATTAAAGGGAAACTTCCAAAAATGATAGCAGTTCAATCATCCGGATGCGCTCCTATTGTAAAAGCCTGGCAGGAAGGTCTTGAACATGCCCCAATTTGGGAAAATGCCCAAACAATAGCAGCTGGAATTAGGGTTCCAGTCGCAGTTGGGGATTTTCTTATTATTCGAGCTATAAAAGAATCAGATGGCTTCGGAATAATAGTAGATGATAATGAAATTGTGAATATGAGAGATGAAATTGCTAAGAAAGATGGTTTATTACTGTGCCCAGAGGGAGCTGCCACTGCAGTAGCATATAAACAGGCTTTACAAAGAGGAATGATTTCAGATAGCCAGAGAGCAATTCTATATAATTGTGCCTCAGGCTTGAAGTATCCTATGCCAGCATTATATTCCACAATAAATAAAAATAAGCAAGTCGACTATTCGATATTTTAAAAAATTAAAAGATAAGTCTACCTTCATTTCATGTAAAAAACGACATTAATTTTCTCGATAAATCTCTCATAAAAAAGAGCATAGTTTAGAATGATTTTAAGTTAAATAGTTGAATATTATCGATAATTTGGAAGAAAAATTCAAAAATTAGAATTTTCTACTTGACGATTTTCATTCAACACTAAACACTTTTACTTCAGTTATAGTTCATATTCATATTCTCGGAGGGGGGATTTAATATGCCGATTTCGAATGAAAATATAATAGTAGCTGACGACCTAACAATTTCTTATGATTTGCATAGGGAGCGGAAAAAACTCATTGCCCTTCAAGATATAAACTTAGAAATAAAAAAAGGGGAGTTTGTAGTTTTAGTAGGCCCTTCTGGTTGTGGAAAAACCAGCTTTATCAATGCTGTTTCAGGGTTAATTCCAAAGTCAGGAGGCAGCGTGAAAGTACGAGGAGAAGAAGTGACTGCACCGGGGCCTGACCGTGCGATGGTCTTTCAAGATTATGCATTGCTTCCCTGGAGAACTGTAGAGTCTAACATACGTTTGCCCTATGAGCTTCAAAATCTTGGAATCAGTGAAGAAGAAAAAAAACAAAGAGTTAAAAACTGTCTTGAACTAGTGGATCTGGCAGGGTTTGAAAAGTCTTTTCCATATGAGCTATCTGGTGGGATGAAACAGCGTGTTGGAATTGCTAGAGCTCTTGCTACCAATCCCGATATTTTACTTGCTGATGAACCATTTGCGGCAATTGATGCTATGACAAGAGAGGCTATGCAAGCTGAGATGGAACGAATTGTGATGGAAACAGGTCAAACTTGTGTTTTTATCACTCATTCGATAGACGAGGCTATACTATTAGGTGACCGAGTAGTGGTTATTTCCTATAGACCAGGAAAAATAAAAGAAATTGTAAATATCGACTTTCCTCGGCCAAGGATGAATAATTCTGAGGTAAAAATATCAAAAACCTATGCTGAGTTGCGCGATCATATATGGAACTTAGTCAAAGACGAAGCAATGCAGACTACAAGAGGTGAATAAAGATGGCTAAGGCAACTGAACAAATACAGTATGAAACTGATGACCCAAATCGAATACAAGATGTAGGTTGGACTTTTAAAGAGGTTTGGAGAAGAACTAGAGGTTTTGTTGTAACTTCTGTCAATTTAATCATCTTTTTCATTCTTTGGGAGATTGTCACAACATATGGTAACATCAATTCTTTGTTTCTTCCAAAAGCCTCTGCAATGTTTCAAGAGTTATGGGTTGGAATGACAACAAGAGCTCCCGAAGGAGCTGTATTTTCTGGAAGTATATTAGACCATTTTCTTCATAGTTTTACGAATTTGATGACCGGGCTTGCGATAGCTATGGCGATAGGCATACCTGGTGGGTTACTGATGGGTGGAAATAAGTATGTAGAATCTATTTTAAGCCCATATGTATGGGCACTAGCCTCGCTTCCTAGAATTGCTCTAGTTCCTCTTTTTATTTTATTTCTTGGATTCACAACAACGATGCAGGTAACTATTATTGTTATTTCTGCAGTTTTTCCAATCGTAATAAATGCATGGGCAGGAGTTAAAACAACTGAAAAATCCCTTTTAGCAGCCGCAAAAGTCTTCGGAGCAAATAGAGTACAACTTTACTATAAAGTGGTACTGCCATACACATTACCATTCATTATTTCTGGAATACAACAAGGCATAGGCCGCGGACTAATCGGTGTTGTGATCGCCGAATTATTTGGTGGTTCAAATGGTCTGGGATACCTCATCCAACGTTCCGCAGATACTTTTAACACTGCAATGACTTTCGCAGTCCTACTTTTACTAATCGTGATGTCACTATCACTTATAAATTTCACACGATGGCTTGAGGCTAAAGTAGCCCCATGGCGAAATGTGAATCATCTGTGATGCCTACACAGATACCGAAAACAAAAACAAAATGGGAGGAAAAAAATGGCGAGATTAAAACAAAAGACAAAGATACTACTGCCTCGAAGAGAGGTTTTGCTCAAGGGTGGTTTAGGAGCGCTTGGCATAGCAATTGGAGCAACTGCAGTGCCTTTTAAAGGCGCCTGGGCGGTTGATTCTTCAGCTATAAAGTCCAGCGTCAGTACTATTAGAATGGCAGATTGGAATCCTAATTATGCCGCTCAGTGGTCATGGCGTCTTGCCCAATTTAAGGGATTTTATGAGAGTGCTGGTATAGAGGATATTGAGTTTTATTTGACCGATGAGTACTTTCCTGGCCTTATCGGCGGAAGCCTTGATGTAGCTCACTCTGACGTTGACGTTCTTTTTGGCTCCCATGCAGCAAGCGGAAAGCCTTTAAAGCTTCTTAGCGTATATCGTGATAAAGAATGGTGGATTATGGGTGTTGGTAAGGGTATTCAAACTTTTGATGACCTCAAAGGAGGAAAAATCTCTGGTGGTGGCCTCGGAGGCAGAAATACTTGGATACAACGTCAAATTCTTATTCAGAACGGAATAGACCCAGATAAAGATGTAGAAATGGTACCAATGAAAGGCGGTTCTGATGGAAGAATGAAAGCAATTATTGCTGGTGTCCTTACCGGAGGATCTGTATTTCCTCGCCATGAAAAAGGTCTAAAGGATAATGGTGGAAAATTTATTTCAGCAACTCAATATGAAGTGCCGCAAGAGGGTTTTATTACTAACATGGAGTGGGGCGATAAAAACGAAGATGCACTTTATGCTTGGCAGTATGCCGAATTAAAAGCAAGACAGTGGTTATTTGACCCTGCAAATAAGGATGCTGCTTATTCTGAAATGAGAGCAAAAGGTTTTGATATCCCACCGGAGTTTGAAGCTCAGTATGAGGTTGAATTAGACCAAATCTGCAAAGATGGCGGATTTACTGCGGAGTCAATGGATAGCTTCGCACAAGGTGTACGTGACCTCGGTCAAGTACCATCCGATTTTGACTGGCGCGATGCAGTTGATTTGCGTTTCTTGCATGCAGCACAGGAGTCTCTTGGCCTAGCAAAGAGACCTGCGTAAAGCTAAATTGGTTACAAATAAGAAGGCCGGCAAATGCTGGCCTTCTTTATTTATAAATAGGAAAAATTTTAAATGGGTATGTTGGTAGACGGCGTTTGGGGCGCAGATTTTGAAGGCAAACAGGCGCCTGATGGAAGTTTCATTCGCCCTGAATCTCCATATCGGAATTTTATTACTGCTCCAGGTAGAGGTGACTTTCCTGCCGAAGCTGGAAGATATGAATTAATTGTTGCTTATGCATGTCCATGGGCACATCGCGCCTTACTATATCGTGCGCTTTTAAATCTCGAAGATGTAATCGGTGTCTCAATTGTACATCCTATTAGCTATCCGGATGGTTGGAATTTTATGGAGTATTCTGACGTTTTCAACAATACCGGTCTAAAAATTGATTACTTGCATCAGTTGTATACCCACGTAGATAATAAATTTACAGGCAAAGTGACAGTTCCAACACTTTGGGATAAAAAAACCAAAACGATTGTAAATAACGAATCTTCTGAAATAATCAGAATGCTAGATGGGCCCTTCTGTGCCCTTACTGGCCAAGATGAAAACCGGATGACAAAATTTTATGATAATGAAAAACTTCAGTCCATGAATGATTTAATATATCGCGGGTTGAATAATGGAGTTTACCGCGTGGGTTTTGCAAAATCACAAGAAGCTTATTTTAAAGCAGTTGATTTATTATTTAAAACACTGGACGAATTAGAGAAAATTTTAAATGAAAATCTTTTTCTTCTTGGTGATGAAGCATGTGAAGTAGATTGGCGACTACTTCCAACATTGGTTCGTTTTGATCCAATTTATTATTATCATTTTAAATGCAATAAGAAAAAACTGCGTGATTATCCAAACGTTCATAGCTACATGCATCGACTACTTAATACTCCAAAAGTTCTTTCTACAATCAAGCTTGACCATGTAATTGATCATTACTACCTTTCACATCTTAAAATAAATCCATATGCTATTATACCGGTAGGAGTGTCTTATAATATTGCAGATTTGTGATTAAAATAACAAAGGGGTTTGCTGAATGCTTACACTTTATCATTATGACCGCTCCACTGCCGCACAGAGGGTGCGTCTAGGCCTTGAAGAAAAAGGCTTGGAATGGAAAAGTGAGATTGTGGACACAGCGCTTGGTGATGCCAGCCAAAGGCCTGATGATTTCCATAAGTATAATCCAAAAGGTCTTATACCACTCTTAAAAGATGGGGCGTTTACGCTTCCGGAATCAACTCTCATTTTAGAATATCTAGAAGATGCATATCCAAATCACATCAATCTTCGCTCAAAAGACCCAAAAGAAGTAGCCAAAATGCGATTGTGGATGCGCAAAATAGAAGATGGAATTCATGTTGCCAGCAGAACCATAGGTGTTTGTATAGTAAATCGTCATATCTACAAAAAAACAGACAAAGAACAGTTGGCAGATTATTATGCAAAAATGCGCGATGGCGTTAGAAAGAATAACGACAAGATTAACATTGAGATGGGTTTAGAAAGCCCACTTCTACCTCCGTCTGTCCAAGCGTTTAAAGAGCTTTTCTCTGAAATGAATCAACATCTTCAATCAAATAAGTGGTTGGCGGGGAATAGTTATTCGCTGGCAGATATATCACTTGTTGTTTATCTAACGCGCTTAAGCTCGTTCCAGATGGCCCCGTTATGGTCAAAAATGACTGCATTAAATAACTGGTTTGAAAATATTATTTCTCGTCCAGCTTATAAGTCAGCTGTAATAGATTGGGGTGATATCACAGAAGAGAAACGACGAGAAGAAGGAAAAGCGGCTTTTGAGCGCGTTGAAAAAATTTGGAACCAAGATAATTAATTTAAAAACTTATGGGTAAAAAATTCTAAATTTGTCTGTTATTAAGCGGTTTGTTATCAAAAAATAGAGACAGGTTACTCCAGGATTGACGAAATAATTCTGTCCAAGATTGTTTTGTAATGCCAGCAATGTGAGGTGAATATAATACTCGGTCCATCGCATCCTTTGAGATATTTAACAAGGGATTGTCAGATGATGCCGGTTCTTGGCTATATACATCTACAACGGCACCATTGATTTGTTCTGACTCAATCGCGGATGCAAGATCAAATTCTTTAACAACTCCCCCTCTTGCAGCATTTATTAGAATTGCATTTTTTTTCATTAATTTAAGCTCGGATTTTGAAATAAGGCCTTTTGTTTCCGTTGTTAATGGAACATGAAGAGATACAATATCACTTTGTGATAATAATGATGACAGATCACAAATTGTTGCTCCAACTTTTTCTGTTTCTTTTTGGTCCGGCGGAAAAAGATCAAAACATAAAATCTCACAGCCCATCATTTTGAATAACCTAGCAGTTTCTCTACCTATACTGCCAAATCCAATTATTCCGACGTTTTGTCCTTTAAGGGACACCATTTTTTTTTCTAACATCTTTAAGCGGATGGAGTCATATTTTCCTTTCTTAATTGCACCGTTTCCGAGATGTAACTGCCTTGATAGAGTAATTGCGGAACCAATACAATATTCAGCAACTGCAAACGCACTCACACCCTGAACGTTACACACTGCAATCTTGTTAAAACGACAATACTCCGAGTCGAGTCTATCTATCCCCGCCCCAGTAACCTGAACCATCTCAATGTTTGAGTTTTTGAATATCTCGTTAGATATTTTTGGACCAACTGCTGGAATAATTAATGCTCGCGTCTTCTCTAAATAGCGTGCTAAAGAAAAATCGTCTGGCTTTAAATACTCTACCGAAAATCTGGCCGGTGCGACAGCATCAAACTCTATAAAATCTGCCTCTGGTCTAAGACAAATTATGTGCTCTTTTAAGTCAATTGAAGACATTACTAGTTCCGGCTCTAATTTCCTACTCACCCTTAATGGTTACTTTACCAGTAGGGAAAAAACATAACAATTTCAATATAGACCTGCCAGTGTTCCGTGTTACATGATGCTCATTCGGTGGCATTATCAGGGTATCACCCACCGACATCGAATATTCACCTGTATCTGCATACGTACACCCCTCTCCTTCAAGAACATAAATACATTCCTCAACATCCGGATGGTAGTGTCTATTTCTTTTAAAGATTTGTTGATGTTCTGGCTCAATTTCAACTAGCCGAACGCATATATTATCTGCTCCTGCACCAGCACTTGCAATTTGATGAGATACTCGACCTGGCAATAATAGGCGCTGAGCATTTCCAGCTTTTATTTTTTGCGCCATGCGCTATTCCTTTTTTGCCATTTTATCTAAAGTGGCGATGCCTCCATTCACTTCATCAAGAAGCGTGAAAATTTCACTAGCCTCCTGTGAAATAGCATTACCAAGATCTTCAAGCATTTGCTTTCCTTTTTCTATAGTAGCTCGACTAGGATCACCATACCAACCAGTTGGAGCGATTGTACGAATGTCTGTTAATACTGGCTGATACGAACGTGTTCTTCTTAACTTATCCATCCTAGACCCATGTTTATGGTCTGACGAACCCTCTATTCTATCAAGGTGAACAAGCTCTGGATGGGCTGCCAAAATAGCAAGCGTTTCGATTTCCCCTCCGTGAGTTAAACCGCCTGAAGTTGGACCGTATAGTTCGGATGCTACATAACAGGCCTGAACGGTCAGTACACTCAATCCACATTCCCTGTGCAAACGCTCTGCAGCAATGGCAAGAGATGATGAATTGCCCTCATGCCAATTTACAATCATAAGACGTTTTGCCCCATGCTGGGCAAGCGACTGACATGTTTCGTATACTACACGAATATAAGTTTCATGAGATAACGTTATTGTAGCTTCGTAAGGCATATGAAATGGGGTAACTCCTAATGGTCCGCCCGGCACGACTAAACCATCCATTTTTTCTGCTATTCGTTCTGCGATAATATAGGCAGCGAAAGTATCAGTTCCAGCGGGCAAATGTGGTCCATGCTGTTCAACACTTCCTGCTGGTAAAATTATCAAAGGATTATTTTCAAGTTGTCTTGCCACTTCTGGCTGAGTAAGTAACTCTAATTTTCTACTATGTAATGACACTTCATAGTTCCTTGTAATCTATAATTAATATCCCACTATCAATCAAAATTTCTCAAAAAGCTAGTAACGTTTAATTTAAAAAATTCTATGCTATCTACTTATATAACTTAGAGAATATAAGAATTAAATCTCAGCCGATGCCTCTGACATAACTTCATCTACTGAAACCATTACTGCATTGTTTCCTACCGATTTAAGAGCTGCGTAAACCATAGCGACAGCCACATTCCCATCATGAGCTGTGAGCTTTGTAGCGGAACCCGAACGACACGCGTCTGCAAAAATTTCCAATTCGTCTTGAAACATGTTTCCTGAAAAAATCTTTAAATCTTCTCGTAAACCATAGCCATCTTTTCCACGCTGGATATAAAGAGAAGAACTTTTATGAAGATTCTCTGGTTCATCCCAAGAGGCAAAATCTAGCTCAAAATGCATTAATCCCGCCTGTGCAAATACTCGGGTAGAGAATATTCCTGGAGATGTCCAACAACTTCCAACATAACCAACAACTCCGTTTTTGAAACGAACGGTTGACATAGATTGGTCGTCAACTTCTGCTCCCACTGGTGATAACTTTGAGGCTATAGAAGAGACCCCTTCTACATCTCCTCCGAGGTAGTGCAATATATCAAACATATGAATAGCTAATTGAGATAGTGGTCCACCTGGAGCCCTATCACGATACCATCGCCATGTATCAGGTGTAAGTTCGAGCGCTCTTTCATTAGAAAAATTAGCTTCTATAAAAGCTAGTTTACCAAGAGAGCCATCATCAAGATGTTCTTTCATCATTTGTATGCCTTTAAGCAGTCTTGCACTATGGCCAACAGTCATTATTATATTGTGTTTTTTTTGCAGCATTTCCATTCTAAGACCGTCAGCTAAAATATTAGAAATTGGTTTTTCCGTGTAAACATGCTTGCCAGCCTCTGCAATCTGTTTGGCAATTGAGAAATGCTGTTCATTTGGAGCTGTAATTATTACACCTTCAATATCTGGCATTGCCAGAATTTGTTCAAGACTTCCATATGTATTAATTCCAAATTGTTGTGTGAAAGCATCTCGTTTTTCTTCAGAACGTGAGTGCCCTGCAATAATCTGCAATTTATCTGACTTTTGTGCTGAATTGGTAAGCACTTTGGCCCACCTGCCTAGTCCTACAATTCCTAATTTTACAGGCGATTGAATATTCATCTAACACTCCAATTTTTTTCTTTTCAATTTCTTCAAACAATAATATCGTATGACGAGATCAAAGTCTAATTGGATGATCATTTTGTCAAGAAAAAATGAAAAAAAAACATTGTTTATCGCTAGAGATGCAGCACCATTAAGAGCACAGGCACATCTGTACCTTAGAGATAAAATTATTCGTGGAGATTATAAACCAGGCGCTCGCATTAAAGAAAGAGAGCTAATTGAAACTTTAGGTGTTTCTCGGACGGTGATACGTGAAGTTATACGACAACTTGAGACAGAAAAGCTTATCACAGTTGAACCTCAAGTTGGACCAAGAGTTCGTATAATGTCTGCCTCAGAGGCTTATGAGATTTATTTGATACGTGCGACTCTTGAAAAATTGGCTGTTAGTCTTTTTATTGAAAATCAATCCGAAAAAACACTCAAAAAATTAAAAGATAGTTTTAGGCAACTTGAAACCTCATTAAAAAAAGGTTCGCCAGACTTAATCATAAAGCAGAAAAATAAATTCTTTGAAATTATTTATTTATATGCAGGTAATCAAGTTTTATCTGGTCTGATTGACACTCTTACCTGTCAGTCTTGGCGCTGGCGTACTCTTGGGCTCACGCATCCAAATCGGGATCCAAAGCGACAACAACGAAGTCTTAAAAATTTGTCAAATCTTTATCAAGCTATCTTACAAAAGGATATTTCTAAAGCTACACTAATAATTGATATTGAAGTCAAAGATGCTCAAGATGAAATTCTTCGACTTATAAAAATTGATACAGGAGTTGAATAATGGCCTCTTTCGTTAGTATTCCAGATGAGAACCCGTCAAGAATTGATCACGCTGGTTTCTATCGACGCTGGCTATCTATGATAGAGGATATGAAATACCTTCAATCTTATGTCGATCGAGTTTCCGGCACTAATGAGGAAGAATGGGTACCCCTATGGAGAGAAGCTGGAGAAAACTATGAAAGCAAAGGTGATAAACTTGAAACAGAAGGAAAGTTTCAAGAAGCAAGAAAATGCTTCCTGCAAGCGCGCACATATTACTCCATTGGAAGGTTTCCCGGTTCCATTTCAGATATGAAAAAATCTATCAGTGAGGATTGTAACAGAGCATATAAAAAATCGTGCACTCATTTAAAGCCAAAAGTTCAAGAAATCATAATCGAGCATAAAGGACATGAGATAAAATGTC
Organism: uncultured SAR116 cluster alpha proteobacterium; assembly: GCA_902573725.1. Taxonomy (GTDB): domain Bacteria; phylum Pseudomonadota; class Alphaproteobacteria; order Puniceispirillales; family Puniceispirillaceae; genus UBA5951. The sequence continues at coordinate 2,430 of CACGLE010000011.1, read as the reverse complement.
ATTTGCGCGTTCCCAGTAAAAAAAAACAACATGCTGCAGTCCTTATAATGTGTGGAGCTGATATGTTCAAAGAGGACAGAGGATGGGCCGGAGATTTTTGTATTGAAAATGACATGGTCGCTTTGGTAATGGACGCACCTGGTACTGGAGATAATCTGATGCCTTGGAAACCTGAATCCGTCTCAGCATGGATTGCTGCAATAGATTATTTAGCATCACTGCCAAGCGTTGATCCTGAGAGAATTGGTGCATTTGGCATAAGCAGAGGCGGCTATTCAGTTATGCAACTTGCTGGACATTACCCTAAAATGGTAAAAGCTGTTGTAGCATCTGCGGGGCATCATTTTGGGTATCAAATGACAGAACAAGAGCTTTTAGATTATGTGGAAGCTAGGTCTAGTCGTTCTCAGTACAAATTTGGACCCAAAAATGGTTCCTTAACCTTTCCTGAGTGGAGTGTTGAAAAGGAAAATGAATTATACACGCAATGGGCACTTCCAGAACAAGGAGTCCTGGATAACATTACTATGCCTATCTTAATGATAAATGGAAAAAAAGATCACTTGGCTCCGATAGGCAATATTTATTTTATGCTAGAAAACGGCCCTGCACTCGGAAGAGAGGCTAGAATCTATCCAGATGCTGGCCATTGTGCATTTAAATATTTCTCTGATTGGGCCCCTGCATCATTTCGTTGGTTAAAAGAAAAACTTAACAGGCAAACACCTAAAAATAATTAAAAAAATTTATTTAATGAACCATAACAACAAATTCGCCAAGTCGTTCTATGTAAGCTTTCATATTATCACCTGGCCTGACAGCGCCAACACCTGCAGGAGTGCCAGTTAGAATGATATCGCCAGCTGATAACTCAAAATACTCTGATAATATTGATATTATTTCTGGGACCGACCAAATCATGTCCGAAAGGTCTGCATTCTGGCGAATTTCACCATTTACGTGAAGCGAAATTTTACCTTTCTCTATAACCCCAGTTGTTTCAATTGGGTGTAATTCACTACATGGGGCGGATTGCTCGAATGCTTTACCCACCTCCCATGGCCTACCCATTTTTTTGGCTTGATATTGTAAATCTCGTCTAGTCATGTCAAAACCAATACCATATCCAAAAATATGCTGGTATGCAGAAGAAACAGATATAGAACTCCCACCAGATTTTAATGCTACAATCATCTCGACTTCATGATGAACATCAGAGGACATAGTAGGGTATTTAAAACGCCCATCTAATACTATGTTATCCGGGTTTTTCTGAAAAAAGAAGGGGGGATCTCTATCTGGGTCATGACCCATTTCACGCGCATGTTCGGCATAATTTCTTCCTATACAATATACCCTTCTAACTGGAAAATTAGATTCACTCCCTGCTACTGGCAAATAAATACTGAGTGGTTTTTTTATTACTAAATTAGTCATTCTATTACCTCACTTTAGGTCTATTTTTTATTTTTACTTAAATGGGGATATTTTTGAGTTAAAAGCGAACCATGATAAAACGTCTTAGTAAAAGCATCCAATGACTTAATCAGTTCGATCCAATTCGAAATGCCTGGAAAATCGTCCCAGAAGTGAGACAGGTTGATATCCTCAAGTCTTATAATTACTGGCATGATAGCAATATCTGCATAACTAAGATCATTTCCCTGAAACCATGGACCACCTGAGTGTTCAATCCACTCATTCATTCTTTGAACTCCTCGCTTCAAACGTGACAAAGCTTCATTCATATCTATTTCTGAAAATCCTGTTTGTCCCATCTTTAATAAAAATTCTCTTCTTAGAGGCTTTGAGTCCGCTAACGCTTGAAATTCTTCTTCGCTCATACTCTGAAAGTGAGGTAAAAAAGCAAGATTATAAGATGGAACTCTTATAGCAGGCGTAGGCACCTCATCAATAAAGCGCATCATAGTTCGCATCTCCGCTGCCTTAACAGGATCTGCGGAACGCATAGGAAAAATTTTTGGACAAATATCCTCTAAATACTCAAGTATCACAGCGCTATCTAGTATTATTTTACCGTTATGATCTAAAGCTGGAACAACGCCATTAGGATTGATATTGAGATATTCTGGCTTCAGTTGGTCACCACTAAATAAATCAAGCAAAACTTCACTAAATCCTAATTTTTTAGTATGCAAGGCAAAACGAACCCGCTGACTGCAAGTAGACTGAGGTGCATTATATAATTTAAAATCTGTTTTAACATTGTTATTCATAAGCCATCATCTCTTTATTAAGTAAATCAAGTGTACTTTTTTTTTCAGGCACTAAAAAAGTTATTTTACAAATACTAATTCAATCTTATATTACATTTTGAAATTAATTTTAATTAATCAATTTTTTAAAACAAACAAATAGAAATCTAAAAAACAGACTGTTTATTTTAGGTAAATTAATATATTTTCTCTG
>CACGLE010000010.1 GCA_902573725.1 uncultured SAR116 cluster alpha proteobacterium | reverse complement strand
AATTTTTAATGAATATATATGTATTTTTTTAAATTAATTATTTGTTTGTAAAGTTTGCTTCTCTTTTTTCTATAAATGCCGACATGCCCTCTTTCTGGTCAGCAGTAGAAAACATTGCATGAAATAATCTACGCTCAAAGCGGAGTCCCTCTGATAAGCTTGTCTCATAAGACCTATTGATCGATTCTTTTGCCATCTGGACAGCTGGTTTTGAAAAACTTGCAATCTTTTTGGCTATCTCTTTTGCTTCATCTAAAAGAGTTTCTTGTGTGAAAATCCGGGCAACTATCCCTGTTTTCTCTGCTTCGTCTGCATCCATAAGTCTTCCTGTCAAACACATTTCCATGGCTTTTGATTTTCCAATTATTCTGGATAAACGCTGACTTCCACCAATGCCAGGCATAATACCCAGTGATATTTCTGGTTGACCAAACTTAGCCGTTTTGGAAGCAAGTATGAAATCACACATTAAAGCCAACTCACATCCCCCACCGAGTGCATATCCTGAAACTACTGCGATGATAGGCTTACGAATCTGGCTAATCCCGTCCCATTGTGCGAACCAATCAAGCTGATACATCTCAGAAAAGGAATTTTCTCTCATCTCCTTAATGTCTGCTCCAGCTGCAAATGCTTTTTCCGAGCCTGTAATAATTATACAACCAACCTCTTCATTTTTATCTGCCTCACGCAATGAAGAAATTATCTCTTCAGCCATTTTTTGATTTAAAGCATTGAGTGTTTTATGACGATTAAGAGTAATAAGCATGATGCACTCATCAATTTCTGTAACTATCGTTTCAAGCTGCATTTGATAATTTCCTATATTATTTTCAATAATGTTATGCTGGCACCCAACTAACTGAAATTAAATTAACATAAAAGAAAGTGTAAAAAATAAGTAATTTCATTTTATTGCAGACAAAAATACCTGTCAGGTTGTATGCTTTAAGACTTAAATTATTAAATGATTATAGCAATTCTCAATAAAAGTAAGAAGTTTACTATTTTCATTATTCGTTGTAACTAATTGTAGAATCATGTTTAACGGATATCATAGTGATTTTTTTTAGATATTCAGGAGATACTTATGCCTGCTTATTGGCTCGCTCGCGCAAAAATTAATGACCCAATTTCATACAAACGATACACTGACCAGGTGCCTAAAATAATTGGGGCTCATGGTGGCAGAGTATTAGGTCGAGGAGGAAAATTTAAAATTCTCGAAGGGCCAGAAAAATTTGAGAGATTTGTTGTAATAGAGTTTCCTTCACTAGAAGCAGCAGAAAAATGTTGGGCGTCTGATGAATATCAAAACGCAGCCAAGCATAGGAAGAATGGGGTTGGTGAAAACGAATTAGTAATTCTAGAAGCAGGTGAATTTACAAGATAAATCATTTTAAAAAGCGAATGTGATGAACTAATAGCTGTTTGTTACTACTACTTTTATGGCATCATCCACTCTTTCTTTTGCATAGCGAATAGCTTCAGGCAGGTCATTCATATCAAATGTATGTGTATGCACAAGACTAGGGTCAAACCTTCTCTCTGCCATAAAAGCCATAGCACGGTGAGTTGCAGACTTACCTTCACCGCGAATTCCATATAGATATATGTTATTAACAGCGAGGTGTCCTATGTCAAAATTTACTGGTTTTTTAGGAAAAGCAGCCAAACATACTTTCCCCCCTCTATTTGCCATATGAATAGATTGGTTAACTGTTTCTTCAGAGCCTGCACAATCTATAATATAATCGGCACCTTTACCGGTTATTTCTTTTACTTCTTGTTCAACATTTACCTCTTTTGCATTCAAAATAATATCAGCGCCAAGCTTCTGTCCAATTTTAAGTCTGTTTTCTCTTGTGCCAATTAATATTAAAGGAGACGCCCCAAGTGATTTTGCAACGGCCACTGCAAGTAATCCAATAGGACCAGGCCCAATTACTACAACACTCTCACCTGCAACTAGTCCACCTAATTCGGTTAGCCCATACATAGAAGTGCCCGCCGTAACAACTAGGGTTGCCACTTCATCACTCATGCCATCGGGTACTTTAATCATGGTATTAATATTATTAATAGCATATTGGCAAAACCCACCTTGTGAGGTAAATCCATTAGCTCGATGACCTTTATTTACATTCCCATAATTGAGCCCATAATTATGGCAGGAGGTGTACATACCTGAGCGACATCTTTTACACTGTCCACAGCCGGCGTGAATTTCCACTGTTACCCTATCGCCAATTTCAAATTCATCAACACCTGGCCCTAACGCAGCGACTGTCCCCATATATTCATGGCCAGGAGTAAAATTTTTATTGAAGGGTTCACCTCCCTCTATCAAGGCCGGTGTTCCATATTTAATCACCTCCAAGTCAGTTGCGCAAATTGCAATAGCATCAATACGAACTAATACCTCTGCTTTTCCTGGAACTGGAACTGGTTTTATAATTTGAACAAGCTCTTCGGGGTTTTTGAGAACCCAAGCATTCATTTTTTTTGGTACAGGCATATCAGATGAATATGAAACCTCAGACATTTATTTCCCCCGTTTTAATGGTATTTTTGGCATCTATAATTTTATATAGAAGGCTCTTTTAAACGGTAGCTGTCAGGTATATCGAGTGGCGCATTTTCACCATCAATGAATTCAACTGTAGTAAATAACAATTCAGTCTCGCCGATATTTTCAACGGAGTGAAGCATATATTCGTCTTCACCATAGTAAAAATGTCTAGTTTCACCAGCAAAATGATTTACTTCTTTAATAACCCCAGAGGAAAAATAATTTCTAGCTCGTCCATCGTTATGAGAGCTCCAAAAATAAGGGTTTACATGTCTGTGGAATGGGCAACGATAACCTGGTGGTAATCTTAAATGCCAAACCCGGACTTTAGAAGTTTCAGAAACTAACACAGAACCGACGCATCCATTGTTATGACTTTGTCTCATTTCTTTAACTAGTTCTTCTGGCCAATCCTCAAAATCAATAGGGTTTTGTGATGTTTCGATATGATCTCTTTTTTTACTCACGTTTCTTGAATTTCCATCCATATTTATTTCCTCATTTTAAGCAAATATTTTTGATAAACCGGCATAAAGCTTTTGTTTATCTTCTTTATTAAGTTTTTGGAGTGGTGGCGCTAATCTTTCCCAAGATTCATCAGCAGTCCTTTTAGCCTCAGCGGCTTTCATCGCTGCCATTAAATTAAACTCACCTGCAAAACTTCGCGCTTCAATCACTTTTTTAAATTCTTTGCTTTCTGGTCCTTCAGGCGATTTTATTGCAGCTTGTACAAGTGTTGCAAAAACATTAGTGGATCCAGAAATAATACCTGCACAACCAGCTTGTATTCCTTTAAAATAAAAGGCTTCAGAGGACGGGTAAACGTCGAAATCTTGATTAATTCCGCCAGTAGCCGTTGTAAAAGCTACGGATTGGGAAAAATCTCCAGATGAATCCTTAAGACCAGCAATAATTGATCCAAATTCATTTTTTAACCGCAATACTAAGTCAACTGAGATTGGGACCATAGAAACTTGAGGAAAATGATAAAGGTAAATACGTAAGTTTTCTGAGTTAATTGTTTTAATCATATATGAAAAATAGTCGTACAGACCGTCATCACCAACAGATTTATAATAAAATGGTGGTAGTACAAGCTGATTGACGTATCCATACTCCAAAGCTGCTTTCGATAGTCGTGCAGCGTCAGGTGTGGATGGATTTCCAGTTCCGATAATTACTCGGTCAGCAGGAATACTAGCTTTGAAAAATAATTTTGGAAGTTTCATCCGATCATCAATAGAAACCGATGCACCTTCCCCGGTTGTACCTATTGGCGCCACACCATCGCAACCACCATCATGAAGTAAATACAAACAGTAATTCACTAATTTTGAGCAATCAAGTCGATAATCCTTTGTAAATGGGGATATCGCAGCGGCGTAAATACCTTTTCTTGCCTTTGTCATTAATCTTTACTTCCTAGTAAGAACTTTATAACTATCTTTAAATTTAATAGTTTATTTTTAAGAATAAATTTATAAACATCTATCAAAAATGCTGCTATACCAATTATATTCAAAATTTTGTAACGATTAAATTATACACATCAGCGTCCTCCCTGCCAACATAGTATGTTAAATTCCTTTAGATAAGTAATTTTAGAAAGTATAAAGTTATAATGCCCATTTGTTACATATGAGAACTTAATAAGAGAAATAGTATGACCAGAGTTTTACTCATCGGATCTGCCCCAAATAGCATTATCGCAAGACAGTGGGATAGAAAAAATTTTGATAAAATATCAGCGATAAATAATGCTTGGCAAGTTCGAGATGACTGGAATGATTTAATTTATCCTCATGATTTATTGCCAGAGCGTCTTCCAAAGAAAATTAAAAAATGGCAGCAACTTGTTGATGAAGAACAATTTGTACCTGCTCAAAATAAATATGGTGGATTTATTTATGCTGGTGGGACAATGGCATTCACGGCAGCATACTGGATATTACATTATTACAAACCCAAACAAATTGCATTTATGGGATGCGATATGGTCTACCCTAAAAGTGGGGCAACTCATTTCTATGGCTCTGGAAACCCAGACCCTCTGCGAGATGATATATCTTTAACATCCTTGGAGGCATGTGCGGCAAGATTTTATGTTTTTGCTCTGCGACAAGGCTGTGAGGCCGTAAATTTATCCAGTTTATCCTCCCGCCTCATATTTCCACGAGCAAATGAGGCCCGAAGTAGGTTACCATCAGAGTTTCTTACGCTCAACGAAAAAGCTATAGAGGCAGCTTTGAAACTTGAGACAGAACTAGGTTATTTTGTGCTAAGTGGCCGTTACTGGAAGGTATCAAACCTCATTGAACGAAGGCAAATGCAGAAATTAGATGAATTATGGATATCTGCAGTTCCAAAAGCCTTAACCAAACACCTTTAGGTGCGTTAAACCGTATAAATTTTGTATATTGTTACTCTTTCTTCGAACTTACCTAGTTAAAAACCTAGACCTTTTGCACCCGTCTTTATAAATGTTCCATTATTAAGTTCTCTCATTGCATGCTGCAATTCCTCTTGGGTGTTCATTACGATTGGGCCATGCCAGGCCACAGGTTCCCGTAATGGCTTGCCAGATACTAACAAAAAACGCACCCCGTTTGAGCCTGCATTCACAACCACCTCATTACCCTTGTCAAAAAGCACTAAAGTTCTGTTACCAGACATATCTCTTAATTCAATTTCATGACCATTAAACTCTTTTTCAACTTTTACGCCAACAGGATTAGATGCTCCCTCAAAATTAGCATTTCCTTCAAAAATATAAGCAAATCCCTGTCTATAAGTATCAAAAGGAAAACGTTTACTTTTTCCAGGTGGTACAAAAATATCTAAATAATGTGGGTCTGCAGCAATGCCATCTACCGGCCCTTTCACACCTTTATAATCTCCTGCTATTACCTTAATTTTACTGCCATCATCTTCTTCTAACACACGAATTTCTTTTGATTTAATATCCTGATATCTCGGGGTCGTCATTTTCTCCGCTGAGGGAAGATTAGCCCAAAGCTGAAATCCATGCATATGACCATTTTTATCACCCATTGGCATTTCCTGATGAATTATACCAGAACCTGCTGTCATCCACTGAATGTCACCATCAGAAAGGTCTCCAAAATTTCCAAGACTATCTGCGTGGGCAACAGTTCCTTTTAATACATAAGTTATAGTCTCGATGCCTCTATGCGGATGCCATGGAAATCCTTTTTTATACTGACTTGGGTGGTCATTACGAAAATCATCCATCATTAAAAATGGGTCAAATGGTTTTGTATCTCCAAATCCAAAAACACGGTGCAGATGAACACCTGCACCTTCCATTGCAGGACGGGCAGTTGATTTTGTTTTTACAGGTCTTATCGACATTTCATCTTTCCTTATATAGATAAAAATTTATTTTTCAGGGAGAGGAATGAACTCATCCGCATCGCCAAATGGAAGCTGGAACCTTCCCTTCTCCCATTCACCCGCTGCCCAGTCTTTTTTCGCTGCCTCAATTTTATCAAGTGAAGAAGAAACAAAATTCCACCAAATATAACGGGGGCCCTCTAGTGTAGCACCACCAAGCATTATTACTCTTGCCCCTTTATTTCCAGCCTTTATTGAGATTTTGTCACCAGGACGAAATATAAGCATTTTTCCTGTTTCGAAACTTTGTCCAGCGACAACGATTTCTCCCCGCATAACATGAATTGCCCTATCTTCGTGTTCGTCAGGCAAAGGCACTGATGCAAACGCGTCTAAATTTACATCTACATAAAAAGTATCAGAAAACTGTTCGAGTGGGGATGATCCTCCCCAGGAACTACCTGCAACAAGACAGGCACTCACTCCTCTATCTTCTATTGATGGTAATGCTGATTTCGGGTGATGAGAAAAAAAGGCATTTATGTCTTCATATCTCTCTGGAAGAGCCAACCAACTTTGTATTCCAAATAGGGAATGGTTTGATGAACGCTCTTTTTTACCCGTTCGCTCTGAATGAGTGATTCCATTTCCTGCAACCATCCAATTTACGTCACCAGCTCTTATTGTCTGATAATTACCAAGTGAGTCTCGATGGTCTATAGCACCATTTAAAAGATATGTAAGGGTGGCAAGTCCTATATGAGGATGCGGTCTAACATCTATACCCTTATTTGTTAAAAATTCTGCAGGTCCAATTTGGTCGAAAAAAATAAAGGGTCCAACCATTTGTTTTTTTTTAGTTGGTAATGCACGTCTCACTTCAAACCCCCCTATATCTCTCGCCCTTGGGACTATAACCGTCTCAATAGCATCTATATTGGATGTTCTGGGCATTAATGCACCAAAATCAGGATTCCAACTCATCAGGCACTCCAAGTTTATTTTTACTTTTTTAAAAAGATATGTGAGAAAAACATTTTTTTTCAACTTAATTTATTTTATTTCTGGTTAATTCATAATTTCGTGTTAGTAATATTTTGATATAGATTATCAGAGAATAAAAATCTAAATTATAAAATTTACATTTTTTATCTCCTATATCCATAATGGAGGGCAGCCGGTACAATAATGTCCTCTTCATCTTCTAAATGCCTCTTTAAGGCTTTATGTAACCTACTCTGGCATTCAAGAAGGTTACCTGCATAAATTAATGTTTCCTTTGGAGTAAAACATCTATTTAATATCTCTTCGTAAACATCAACTAAAGCGCTAATTTCAGAATGATCGGTCTCTAGAAGCTCAATAGCAGCAATTAATTTTTTATCATATTTTGCAATACCTGGAAAAAAATAATTATCCTCCATCTGATGATGCAAATGTAATTGTTGAAGCATGAAACTAGAATACCTAAGCATCTGCTTTTGATATGCGTCTTCATTGATTTCTTTATTCAAGATTGATTGCGAAAGAAAAACTAAATGTGCGCTCAACTCTCGAAACATTTCATGTCGTTGTAGCCAAAATTCACTAAAGTTTTGAAAATTTGGGTTTTCACTCCAAGCTTTTCTTGGGTAATCTAAAAGAAACGCTTTTAGCTCTCTCGGCAAGGAACTTCGTTTTAACAAATGTGTTCTAAGCATCTATAAAATAACATAACAAAAAAAAATTTCTAAAATATATCTTACTTTATCTACATCAAACTGGAAATGCCCATAAAACAAACCAAATGAGCAAAGGTATTAGAAATACCATAGCAAGCGAAGAAACAATCACTATGCCACCGATGTTATTTGGCTCGACATTTCGTTCCGCTGCAATAATAAAATTCAGCAACGCAACAGGCATTGAAGCCATAATCATTACGACCCCTGCTAGCATTCCGGTCATTCCTAATACATATATCACGCAAAGGCCAGAAATTCCTCCAAACACCAAGCGAGCTAAAGCATAAACAACCCCAATTTTTATATTACCAGCTGATATTTGTGGAAGCGCATATCCAAGAAGCAACAGTGGAAGCGGAATAGCTGTATATCCTAGATAGGAAGTGGTATTGAGTAACATGTTTGGGACCGTTAAATCAGTAATTTTTACAATAAAAGCGGCTGTCACAGAAATGACTATTGGATGAAAAAAAAATTCTTTCCATTTCAAATTGCCAGCAATCATTGCATATCCAAAAGTATTCTGCGAGACAGAAACAATTACAAAATAAGGAAATGCTAGGGCTAGACCCTTTTCTCCAAAAGCTAGCAAGCATAGAGGCAATGGTAAATTGCCTGAATTTGGGTGCAAAAGACAACTCATGTAAGCACCTAGTCTGTCCCCTCTTAATTTTATAAATGGAAGAGACAATGCTGCCACTAATACCATAACCATAATTGCCGCCAAACCAGATAATGACAGCTCCACGAGAGTAAATTCAGTTTTGACTAAGGTCGAAAATGTTAGGCAAGGAGTGGCAATTTTTATAATTAAAATACCAATAGTTTTTGAGTCAAAGTGAATTTTCAGCACATATAAAATGCTACCGATACCGAGCATGAGCAGCACCGGCAACGTGATATCGAGAATGGCAAGAAGCATCTGTTTAAGTTATTCCATGCACGATATATCAAGAATAGCAAAAAAATTTCATCTTACCCATAACTATTTACAGGAAGTAAAACTGGCTCTCCTCTTTCAACCGAAAGATCTGCTGCAGTGTATAAGTCCATTACTTCCTTTGCCTCCTCGGGTTTAACTAAAACTGGTTTATTTCGACAAACTGCATCTAAAAAGTGAACTGTTTCTTCATACATTGGTCCTGCATATGTGTGATTTACAGGTTCTCCCGGCATTGAAGACATCGGGTATCTTATCCCATCCTTAGTCGTTGTTAAATGTACATCTTTATGGGAGTCATCGATTATTAATGCACCATCTGTTCCGATAACTTCAATCCATGTATGCGCATAATTTGGATATCCTAAAGGCAGTATCCAGCCAGCACCCACTGTAATTGTTGTGCCGTCGTCCATAGTAACCAATATCCACTGATGGTCCGGTGTTTCACTATTTTGAGAGAATAGTTTTCCAGCCGTTTGACTGTACACCTTTACTGGCCTTCGTGGACGCAAGCACCATAAAAGAAAATCTAAATCATGTGTCGCTTCCATAGCAGCAGGTGAGAGGGCTGTTCGTCCCGATATTTTAGTCCCTAACTCTCTTGTAACATGCCTACTGACGAGACAAGTAACTGGTTCTCCAATCAATCCTTCACTCAAAGCTTTTTGAACATACGCGTATTTTGAATTAAAACGTTGTGAATACCCAATAGTGAATTTTACTTCTTTATCTATTGCCGTTTGGATAAGTTCATCTGCTTGCTCTAATGTAGTGGCAATCGGCTTTTCCATAAAAACATTTTTTCCGGCTTGTAATGCAGCAAGAGCCATTGGATAATGTGTTGTTTCAGGAGTTGCTGATATTATAATTGTGTCTATTTCAGGATTTAGAATAAGCTTTTGCCAATCTGAAACAGACTCATTCACATCATACTGTTCTGCAACCTCTTTTCGGCGTGCATCATTTATTTCTGCAATAAATAGCTTGTTTACAAGTGGATTATCTGAACAAGCTTTTGTACGAATTCCACCACACCATCCCGTACCGATAACACCTACATTAATCTGCTCAATCATAATCAACTCCTAGCTTATTTATTGTGAGACATACAATAGGTGTTTTATTAGATGTATCTCACCTGTCAATGATTATCGATAAAAATATTTAAATTTTAATAATAAGTCACAAATCAACTTATCAAAGGAGATAATTATAAATGATTTCAAAAATAAGTATTTATAGTTTACCCATAGACTCTTTTTGCAATTGAAATGCTCTAAATCCACCGAGCCATTCATGAGTAGAACATTTTGGACCAAAAAAACGCGGAGAAGCTAAGTAAGGATTTGGCTCTATTATGCCAGATAGTAGTTCCTCTTCTTTGATTTGAGAATTTTTATTCTCTGGCTTCATCTGTTTTGGTCTTCTGTCGAGTTCCGATTGAATTTTAAGTAGATCATTCATCATGTAATAAAAAACGTCCAAACAGATTACTTGTTTAGATTTTATTTTTTAAAAAAAAAATTAATTTATGTTGAAGAGTCTTGAGTAGCAATTTTATTGGATAGATAAACCACTGCATCCTCAACATTTGCCTCTCTTATTATCTCTCCTACTAAACCGTTAACTAAAAATTCACCAAACTCTGAATATTCAATGAATATTGAGAATTCCTCAGTCCCAAATAAGTGAGCTGGCACCCAGCTAAATAGAAATTTTTGGTTTTCATTTGCTAAAGACCTGGTAAACGGCTCAACCATCTCGGGCAACAAAAAATTTGTAGTTATAGCCATAGAGACAAAAAACTTTGCTTTGTCTTGGTTTTTTACTTTTATATCTGCAGAAAATATAATTATGACGTCTGTTATTTCATTATCTTCAAGATATCTTCTAAGGGACCCGCCAAAGTCATTCCGAATATCTGAAAGATTTACAATATCAATACTTTCCGGAGCATTAATATTTTTGCTTTTTGATAATAAAGACATGTGTATTCCCCAGCTATTAAGCCATTTTTGTACGCTAAAATTTAAAATGTGATGATTCAAAAAAGGCATAAAGTTAAGAAATTAGGAAATTAAAACCATAATTAGCCTGCCAAAATGAATATAAGTGCCATCATAAAATTAATTTTATATACATAAATCTTAACTTTCTAATTAACTGTTTTTGAGAAACTTAGTTCAATATTTTTTTGGAACAAAAAGATAATTATCTTCCCCATGCAGGGTGTCGACTTTCACAGGCTTTAAATTCTTGTCCAGAAAAAAGGCTTCGTAACCAGCATCTATCATTCGTTTAAAAACCCTTTTCGAGGAATTCCCCATCACTTTTGCTCTACTATCATCGAGTTCTAAATACCAATAGGGTTTGATTTCGTTAATCAACCTTGAAGCTCCGTTTATTACATTCTCTTCTGCACCCTCAACGTCAACTTTTACAAGGTCAACGCTTGATACACCTTGCTCTAAAAGTAGTTCATCTAATTTTATAACCTCTACTGACTCACTATGCACATTATCGTGTTTTTGTTGTCCTACATAAGCCAAACCTACTCTAAGCGAACCACTATCCTTTATAGGTGTATGAAGTTTGCTAATACCTTTGTTATCAGACAAAATATTTTTTTTACAAACAATTTTTGAATCCTTTGAAGCCCAAATTTTAGACCATAACTCTAAAATTGGGAATACATAATGTGAGGGTTCAACTGCAATGATCAAACTGGTCTTTTTCTTCTGCTTAACACAGGAACGAGTAAAGTTGCCTACGTTCGCACCAACATCAATTACTATAGGTCTGTCATTAGGTATCAGCTCAAAAATTAAACTCACAAGCGTGTCAAAACGCCTATCAAAACCAGCTCGAATTAGAAGCCTTAACCATCTCATCTTCTGAAAGAAAGAAAAGTCTTTATTACATAATACAGAAAACAAAACCAATAACTCCCTAAAAAAATGACAAAAAGCCGTAAATATATCAAATCAAATAGTTGGAAATATACTTCGCTTTAAATACTCATTATTTATTCTGTAATCAAAACAATATTTGTATCTACCAAATTTTTCTGTGCGAATCATTTTTCAAAAATAATTGATTTTCTAAAAAAAATAGAATTTTAACGTCGTGAATATCAGAAAAAATTTACTTAAATTCTCTTATTCTAGATATTAAAAAAGAAATAGGATGAAAACGTTTATTAATAAAAAAATACTGTTGTAAAGATTAACTTATTTTAATCGAGCTTTTCTTTCCAAAACGGAACCATTGAGTTCCAAACACCATCACACAAAAATCTATGATAAATTGCTGCGGAAATATGAATGGCTATCAAAACATAAATTAAGGTAAAAGAAAATTCATGGACGCCAATGACTCCATTAATTATAGAACCGCTTTTTATCCCAGACCAGTACAAGACACCAATTAAAATACCAGAAATGGAAATTGAGGCTAAACACATATACATTCCATAATGAACTATTTTGGCAGCATACTGTTGTAATTTTGATGTATTAGCAGGGAGAGATGATGTTTGAGTTCTTTTCATATATATAAAACGAGCAACAAGAAGAAATAAAAAGGCGATTGCAAATACCAACTCAAATTCCAATAAAGCTTGGTCAGCAAGTTGTTCTAACTCGTCTACTTGCTTAAATATTCCATACCCAAAAAGTAAAATGAACCCCCAATGAAAAGCTTTTGCTACGAAGCTATATTTCTGTGTTTGTTCGCTCTCCAATTCTCAATCCAATCTTTTAAGTGTCTATCTTTGATAAGCTAAACATTACTCTAATTTAAAATCAATTAAACATTTGTTAAATAATTTTGAATAAAACTCAATTTTTCACACTTTATCACACCAAAAAATAAATTATTTAATTAAAAAATATTTACAAACTCATAAAATTGCATATTATGTATTTTTATGAGTTATTTAACGCAATATAACAGCCCCCTTAAAAAAAGAAGATTAAGTAAGGGATATAGTCAACAAGAAATGTCTAAACACCTAGGCATAACTCAATCTCAATATTCTAGGATTGAAAAAGGTCAGACAAACCCAGCGAAACATATAAAAAAATTGTCAGAAATTCTTGATTGTCACCCCAGTAAGGTCCTTCAAGGTGAAATCCAAAAAAAAATAGAAGATTATTTTTTAAATGATAAAACCAATAGTTTTCAAAGAATATTCCACGAAAAAAAAGAAGGGTACGTTCATTTAAAAATAGATGGTTGGTTTACAAAAAAACAAATAACTGAAAATTACAAGATGCTAATCCGTGAATTAAATGAATGGAGAATTAATGAAGGAGGAATAAGGTGGAAACATAAGTAAATTTAGATATATTTTGACACTCCCAATGCAATCACCCTAGCCTAATTTGTCCTTTCTTACAGAAATTAAAAATGTTTTATAATCACCCTGCAAGTTTTGTGTTTATTGAAAATTTAACTCTATCGTATTGCTAAAAGTATAAGCAGTAACACGCTAGCAGAAATGGCTATACTTATTCGAATGTGATTAAAGAAAGTCCATTTTGGTTCGAATTTTAAGCGTTGAACAACTAATACCTCATCATTAAGGTCATCAATTTTAATTCTTTAAATATGGTTATTTAGGGGGATATGGATTGCTACTGTTATTCCTTGCACAACTAAAAATAAGAAAAAGCAACTAAAACTGTCAACCAAGCCTCTGCAAACCCGATACTTACCAATGAAACGAATATTGTAGCTAACACGGCCAAAATAGAGCCTATCCAAGTAAACATGAAGACCGGCTGATTATTTTGTATTATAACGTCCGTAATCTGAAATGCTTTTAGAAAGCCTTTATCATTTAGGTTTCACAAGCCTGGCATTACAACAATTGAATAAGTAAGAGTGAAGCCACTCACCAGACTACATCGTGTGGCGGAATAGATAAGTGAGATATCCAGTACATCCATTTTATTTTATCATTATAATTACAGTATTATTACTTTAATTTTTTCCATAAATTGTTAAAAAATAATTCCCACTCAATCGTATATTAATTATAACTATATGATTTCATTAAGTAAAATATCCACTTAGTAACAACTTAGTAACTGCTACTAGGCACAGAAAACGTTGAAAAATACCTAAGTTATTGATTTTATACATCTATTCCCATTCGATAGTACCTGGTGGCTTGCTAGTATAATCATACACAACTCGATTTATACCTGATACCTCATTTACAATCCGTGTAGCGACATGTGATAAGAATTCTGATGAAAAAGGATAAATATCAGCTGTCATTCCATCAGTTGAAGTGACAGCACGCAATCCACAAACATGTTCGTAAGACCTTGCGTCTCCCATGACACCAACAGTTTTTACAGGGAGTAGAACAGCAAATGCTTGCCAAATTTTATCATAAAGCCCTTCTTTGCGAATTTCATCTAAATATATTGCATCTGCGTTTCTAAGAATATTTAGCTTATCAGCATTAATACTGCCGGGTATACGTATTGCTAATCCAGGTCCAGGAAATGGATGACGTCCTATTAGAACTTCAGGAAGCCCAAGTTCCCTTCCAAGTTGCCGAACTTCATCCTTAAATAGCGTACGAAGTGGTTCTACAAGTTTCAATTTCATATATTCAGGCAATCCACCTACATTATGGTGTGATTTTATAGTTACATGTTTACCTCCAGCTACCGAGATAGACTCAATCACATCTGGGTATAAAGTTCCCTGAGCAAGAAATTCAGCACCTGTAATTTTTTGTGCCTCCTCATCAAACACTTCGATAAAACTAGCTCCAATTATTTTTCTCTTTTTTTCAGGGTCTGATACCCCTTTCAATTTTGATAAAAAAAGCTGGCTAGCATCTTTATGAATCAAATTTATATTATAGTAGTTACTAAATAATTCTATCACCTCCTCTGCTTCCCCTTTACGAAGCAAACCATGGTCTACAAAAACGCAAGTTAACTTATCCCCAATTGCCTGATGTAACAATATAGCCACTACCGAGCTATCAACCCCACCAGATAGCCCACAAATAACTCTCCCAGTATTACCAACCTGTTCTTTTATTCCATCAATTGCTTGAATTTTATAAGCAGCCATTGACCAATTTGGTACGCATTTACAAATCAATTTTGCAAAATTTTCAAGAATTTGAGAACCACCAGTTGTTTGCACTACCTCTGGATGAAATTGCACCCCATAATAATTACGCTCTCTATCTGCAATTGCTGCAAACGGGGCACCCATTGAGCGAGCAACAACACTAAACCCATCTGGCAATTCCGAAACATGGTCTCCATGGCTCATCCATACATCGAAATCTGTTTCTTTTGGAAGGTTATGGAACAAAGGACATTCAGAAATAACTTCTAACCTTGCACGCCCAAACTCTCTTTTTGTATTAGCTTCTACCTTTCCACCAAGCTGTTCACATAAAGTCTGCTGACCATAGCAAATTCCTAGAATTGGAATACCATTCCAAATAATATCAGGAGCTCTTGGTGTATCGAACTTTGTAACTGAATTTGGCCCACCTGAAAGAATTATACCCTTCGGCTTCTTTCCAATGTATTCATTACAATCTGAAGTTGATGGCACAATCTCTGAATAAAAACCTTTATCACGCAACCTGCGGGCTATCAGTTGTGTAACCTGTGAGCCAAAATCAATGATTAAAATCATATTAATTAAACCAACTTCCTTAAAAATATTTGTTTTAAAAATGACTTTTAAAAATCATATGCCATGACGATAATTTGGAGACTCACGCGTTATAGACACATCATGAACATGAGATTCTGCCAACCCTGAACCTGTGATTCTGCGGAAGATGCATTTAGTCTGCATTTCTTGAATAGTTGCATTTCCCGTATAGCCCATCGCCGCTTTTAACCCACCTGCAAGTTGATGCAATACATTTTCAACTGGGCCTTTATATGGGACCTGCCCCTCAATACCCTCAGGCACTAACTTAAGAGGTTGTGAAACTTCAGCTTGAAAATATCTATCTGCTGAGCCACGAGCCATTGCACCTAGGGAACCCATTCCCCTATACGCTTTAAACGAACGTCCCTGATATAGGAAGACTTCACCTGGTGTCTCGTCTGTACCAGCCAACAAAGAACCTATCATGGCGGCAGAAGCACCGGCCGCAATCGCCTTCGCTAGGTCACCAGAATATTTAATTCCCCCATCTGCTATAGATGGAACACCGGCCTCAGCACAAACAGCCGATGCCTCTAAAATAGCAGTTAATTGGGGCACTCCCACTCCAGCAATAATTCTTGTAGTGCATATTGAACCAGGCCCAATCCCAACTTTCACTGCATCCACGCCGGCGTTAATCAAAGCCTTAGCACCCTCGGCAGTTGCCACATTTCCTCCAATGATCTGAACGTCATTAGACAATTTTCGCACATTTTTGATAGTAGCTAAAACTGACTCAGAATGGCCATGAGCTGTATCTACAACTACCACATCTACTCCAGCCTCTATCAATGCTTCAGCTCTTTCAATTCCATTATTTCCAGCACCAGTAGCTGCAGCAACAAGAAGTCTGCCAGCATCGTCTTTTGAGGCCAGTGGATGATTTTCTGCCTTTTCAATATCTTTTACAGTTATCAGACCAATACATTGGTTAGACTGATTTGTTACCACTAATTTTTCAATACGGTGCTTATGTAATAAACTTCTAGCCTCTTCTGCACTTGTTTCCTCTGTTACTGAAATAACGTTCTTAGTCATCAAATCAGACACAGTTTTTGACATGTCCGTTGCAAACCTAACATCTCTATTGGTTAATATTCCAACAAGTAAATTATTGTCCTGCACAACTGGTACACCGCTTATTTGGTTGCTGCGCATCGTCTCAAGTGCTTCGCCAAGTGTTTTGTTCGGATTTATAGTAAGTGGGTTTACGACCATTCCAGCTTCAAAACGTTTAACTGAACGGACCTGATTTGATTGTTCTTCTATTGAAAAATTTTTATGCAATACCCCAATTCCACCAGCTTGAGCCATTGCAATTGCTAACTTACTCTCAGTGACCGTATCCATTGCTGCAGATATAAGTGGTAGATGCAAATTAATAGAGCGCGTCAGCTTAGTAGTTATATTTGTTTCATTAGGTAATATTTCTGAGTAGCCTGGTTGCAATAATACATCGTCAAAGGTAAGCGCCTCAGAAATTTGTCGCTCAGCAATTCTCAATGGAACTTTTTCCTTCATTTTCAGAACTCCTAAACTGCTACGATATGAGGGAGAACATACGCCCTTAAAACTAAAATATCCAGACTGCAAAATCTAATTTTTAGACTTCTTAGATTTATTTGCACCAACATATCCTTTCGCGAATAAATATGTCTCAACTGATTCTACTCTGCTTGCTGGCGGCTTAAGATGTTTTACTTTTTCAAACTTGTTGTTTAATAGCGTTAACAGTGATTTATCTGCACCACCCCTAAATGCCTTAGCCAGAAAAATACCACTATCTGATAATACATCATCCGCAAAATCCAGTGCAGCCTCAAGCAAACTCATCGTTCTTAAATGGTCTGTAGGACGATGACCCGTAGTTGCTGCTGCCATGTCAGATAACACAATATCTGCATAGCCATTTAAATATGATTTAATCTCCATAATCATATTTTCATCAAAAATATCACCCTTCAAAATATATGCTCCGTTAACGGGTTCCGTATCGAGCAAATCAATCCCCACAAGTCGTCCAATTCCAGAACCCATTCTACATCTTTTTGCAATGACTTGTAACCATCCTCCTGGCGCACACCCTAAATCAACGATATTCATATGTGGCCTCAGGAATTTGTGCTTATCATCCATTTGTTCTAATTTTATGGCAGCCCTGGATCGCAAACCACGTTCATGTGTTTGAGATACGAAAGGGTCATTCAGTTGGCGTGTTAACCATCGCTGAGAAGATAATTTGCGACCACGCATCTTCTTGGGCTTTTTTGTCAGTCCTGCCTTTGTTTTATAAGACCTACCAGAGAGGCCTTTTTTTGTAACTTGTTTTGTTTTTTCAGAAAAACTGGAGTTACCATCACCATTTGACATGAACCTTACTTTCTCTAATTATTTCTCAACTTAAGTTTGTTTCAACAAAAATTAGATTACAATATAGTTAATTTATTTAATTAGATTAGAAAATAGTTTCTTGTAAAAAAATATCTAAACTAATCATCCATTTTTAAAATTCGACCCCTACCATTAGCACCAAACCCAAAAAAACCTGCCACCCATTCTACTAGATTTTTAATATCGTTGGTCACTCCAATCATCGCTGGCACAACAAATAACACCAGTATACTTGTAACAGCTAATCCGAATGTTATTGTGGTTGCCATCGGAATAAGAAACTGAGCTTGCAAAGACTTCTCAAACATCAGTGCAGAAAGACCACCAATTGTTGTAAGTGAAGTAAGTAACATGGGTCTCAATCTATCCATTGCCCCTCTAACAACAGCATTCTCCAGTAAATTTCTATCATCATCAAATTCTTTCATTCTTCGCTCTATTGTCGTAACTAAGATAATAGAGTTATTTACCACAATTCCTGCAAGAGCAATTATGGCAAACATAGATAAGATATTTAAACTCAAGCCCATCACATAATGCCCGAAAACTGCTCCAATTAAACTAAATGGAATTATTATCATTACAGAAAAAGGTAATGTCCAACTAGAAAAAACCCATGCTAAAATTACGTAAATAGACGCTAAAGCCAAAATAGCGCCAACACCCATATCAGAGAAAGTTTCATCTTGCTCTTGGTTCCTTCCACCAAATTTATAGCTTAATCCTGCTTCTGATATTAATTCCGGCATCGCTGAAGTCTGCATTGCTTCCACAAACTGAGAAGTATTCAAAATTGCTTCGTCTAAATCTCCTAGAATTGCAATTTCTCGGGAACCGTTCTGTCTTCTAACAACATCAAAACCGAGCCTTTTGTCGATACTTGCCACTTCATCTAGATAGATATAATTTCCACTTTTATCTATTAATTGAAATTCACCGATATCGTCATTCACTAATTCAATATCAGGCCGCGATAGACGCACTGTAACCTCCTCATCTCCCCGAGCAAATTTTTGTACGATTATACCATCAAGTGCAGCTCTTATTTGCAGACCAATGTCTAGAGTGGAGAAACCAAGTGATCTTCCAAGAGGTGTCAATGTGATAATACGCTCTTCCGCACCATAATCCATATTATCCAAAACATCAGAAGTACCGGGGAGTTGTTCAACAATCTCTGTAACCTTAAGGGCAGTTTCTTTAAGTTTTTTCAGGTCATCTCCCATTATTCGTATATCAATATCACGTCCGGGCGGCCCACCTACAGGAGCTCTAACAGTAAGTACATCATTACCTGGTTGTGGAACTATCTCATTTCTTAGCGCTTCTACAAATTCTGGAGCGCGAACATTCCTTTTATCTGCTGGCATAAGTGCTACTACCATTGACCCTTGCCTGGTATTCACAGCGTTATTAGAAGGGTCCCCTGTCTCATTTCTTGCAAAATAGGTGTAATGAAAATCTATAATCTTCCCATTTTGATTTGACATATTTTTTTCTATTTCCAATACGGCCCTATTTAATTCATTCATCATCTCAAAGGTCTGGCTCTCAGAGGAACCAGGGACCATTGTAAAATTTACATAAACAACATCTGACTCAGGAGCGGAAAAAAATACAAAACCCACACGGCCACCAACTATCATCCCAATAGAATAAATTAGTAAGCCAAATGCAAAAGCAAAAGTTAGATATCTGAAACGAAAAGATGATCGAACGGCAGGGCCAAATAACCTAGTCCTAAAATAATCAAACCCTTTGTCAAAAATACGTCTTAGACTGCTAGGTTTTTTCTGTGGATCTCCTCCTCCATGGGCAAGATGAGCAGGTAAGATGAAGAAACATTCTATCAAGCTAGCGACCAACACTGCACAAACCACTGAGGGAATAGCTACAATAATAGCTCCAATAACCCCTTGTATTATAAATAGAGGTAGGAAAGCGGCAACGGTGGTTAACATTGCAGAAAAAACAGGGGCACCCATTCTTGTCGCTGCTACAATTGCAGCATTTTCAGCATTTAAGGACCTATTGGTCCTTAAATGTTCGGTATGTTCTCCAATCACTATAGCATCGTCAACGACGATACCCAGAGCCATAATTATACCGAATAGAGATATCATGTTTATTGTTTGACCAGTAATAAGCATGATTCCAAAAGTTGCCATAAATGCAACAGGAATACCTACAGCGACCCAGAAAGCTATTCTTGCTGGCAAAAACAAAAACAGAACTAACAACACTATAATAAGACCACTTATCCCATTTGTTACCATAAGCTGAATTCTCTGTGAAATGAGGTCAGCTTGAATACCATGCTGAACTAAATATAATGAAGCAGGCAACATATCTCTTTTTTGCATTACATAGTCCTGCACTACTTCGTTTATCTTCAGGGAATCATTTGTCTTACTTCTCTGGATTTTTAAATTAACTGCAGGAAACTGGTTATGAAAAATCAAGACCGAATTATCGTTAGTCCCATCTGTCAACTTTGCCACATCTCCAAGGAGGACTGAGCTACCATCAGCTCTGTCTAAGATTTTGATGTCAGCAAAATCTTTTGCTTTGTAGCGCTTACCTAATGAGCGTACACGCAAAGCACCATCTGCAAAACTACCCGCGGGAATATCAATTGATGAAGTGGTTATTGCTCTTGACAAATCTTCTAAGCCAATTCCAAGCCTTGCTAACTCCCTTTCTCCCACCTCAATAATTATTTCTTCATCTGGCAATCCTTGGATATCAATTTTATCAACACCGAGTTTAAGCAAATCTTCCTTGATTTGTTTGGCATGAAAACGAAGAACATCTAATGATACATCTCCATAGATTGTTAAATTTGAAATTATGTCCGAAAATTCCGCCTTTACTATAACAGGGGTCTCTGCCTCATCTGGAAGATCGACTAAACCAACCGCAGCTTCAACATCGGCTAAGGCCTTTTGCATATCACTTCCAAATTTAAATTCTATTACCGAACTTGCTCTTCCCTCTAAAGAAGTGGAATTGACTGATTTTACATTTTCTATCGCCCGCAATTCTGGTTCTAATGACTGGATAATGTTGGAGTCAATATCTTCTGCTGTTGCCCCTGACCATGGTATTGTGATGCCAATAATGTCGACGGATATATCTGGGAAGAATTGTTTATTTATACGCCCTGCGGCAAGCACTCCGACTAAAATCATTAAAATCATGATTAAATTTGCAGCGGTTCGATGCCTTACGAAAAATTTTATGATTTCTGTGAACATAAAACCTAATCCACATCAATAATTTGGTTTATTTTAACTTTCATACCGGCTGACAGTCCTGATAAACGAGTAGTGATAATTAGATCATTTTCGTCTAGTTCACCACTTACCCAAATTTTTCCATCACTTCGATATTTTATTTCGACATTTCTCGCAACAGTACGTCCATTTATCACTGAATAAACTTTTTCGTTAGCGTAAAGGGCTGACTCTGGTAGCATCACAACTTTGCTCAAGTTCAATCCTTTATATACAACTTCTACAAATGCCCCAACAGGGATAAAATTAGAGGAATTGTCCTCTAATTCGGCATATAATGTCCCACCACCATCTATTTTATCAATCTCTGATTGATATCTTTTTATAATCCCTTTTGTGATTGCCAAGTCATCGTCACCACTTTTCCAAATAAGAGAAACTTCTGAATTTAGGAGTGAATCTAATTTTACAAATACTTCCGCTGGAACGATGAAGGGTACTTCCTTAGCGTTTAACTCTGTTAATACGCCAATAGTACTAGCATTAGTAACTCTTTGCCCTGGTGCAATACTTACTTTACTCAGGCTACCAGTAAAAGGCGCTATAAGTTGAGTATCATCAATATCTTTAATTTGTTTTTTTCGCAGAATTTCTAACTCTAAAATTCTTGCTTCTGTTTGTGCAAGCTGATTTTCTGTTATAACAACAGAGAGTTTTGCCTCATCTAAACTTGCGTCTGTTGCGGCACTTCGCTCCTTCATTTTTTGTATTCTATTTGCAATCTTCAAACGAAGTTCACTTTGTTTTTGGAGATAAGAAACATTGATTTTTTCCGCTTTTATTTTCGTATCCGTATCTTCAAGTGCTAGAAGCTGCCTATCATCCTCAAGTCCTACAAGTAGCTCTCCTTTCTTTAAAATTGCTCCTTCTTTAAAGTTTGGAGAAATGAAATTCACTACACCAGTGAGAGGTAATTGCAAATTAACCTGTCGCATTGATTTAACAGTGCTATAGGCAACAAATTCAGGCTGTGCGTCTTTAATTGAAACAGGGCTTACATCAACAGACCAGACTTTCTCTTTTAATCTAGTTTGTTCAACAACAGGTTTAGTACTTACAAGATAATTAAACCCATATACAAATGCGCCAAGAACAAGGAAAGCTGGAAATGCTCTAAAGAGAAATAATTTTAACAACCTACCCACTCAGCCTCTCTTTCTGTTAGTTTTGTAAGTCAACTTTATTAGGTTTATTGATTGACCCTATCCACTTATACTGGCATTAGGGAATAATGATAGCTCTTTTTTAAACCAGAAAAATTTTAAAATGATTTGAGTTAAAATCTATAATTCACATTTTTTATTTGAAAGTATTTTTTAGTGACCGTTAGGATTTTTGGCTTAACTGGGAATGCACATAACAGCTGGAAATTAAACTTTTATAGTTTAGTGAAGCTTTCTATTCCACTTGGAATAGCGCAGCTTATTTCGATAGGGATAATGACTTCTGACATATGGGTTATGGGAAGACTTGGAAGTCTTGACCTAGCAGCAGGTGGCCTGGCTATACGGTACTATCAGCCATTCTATTTTTTTGCTCTTGGCATGCTAGTTGTTATCTCATCTCTAACTTCGCAGGCTCTTGGAGCAGGCGATATAAAAACCACACGGCGAGTATTTAGGCAAGGAATATTTGTTGCTATAATTTTTGGCTTTATGTTGGCAATGCCAGTAATAAGCGGAATTTGGCTGTTACCTAAATTGGGACAAGATCAAGAACTGGTAAGCCATGCGAGCTCATTTTTAATGATATCAGCTTTTTCTCTCCCTGTGATGTTTCTGTTTCTTGTAATGAGATTTTTTTCGGCAGCCTACTCGAAACCATATGTGCAATTAATTGGAGCGCTTATCGCTCTGCTGTTTAATATAATAGGAAACGAAATACTTACTTTTGGATTTTTTTGGATACCAAGTCTTGGATTAAATGGGATTGCAATATCAACTGCAGTTTGTTTCCTTATAGGCACAATCTCGATGGGGCTAATTATTGGACTAAAATCACCTTTTAAGGATATACAGCCTTTTAGAAGGTTATGGGCAATGGACTGGAAAATAACAAAAAAAATCTTAAAAGTAGGAAGTCCGAATGGAGTAATGGTGATGTCAGAAACTGGTATGTTTGCTGTTGCTTCAATAATGATGGGGTTTTTTGGAACCGCGGCACTTGCTGCGACGGCAATTTCTACACAGTTAGCTGGCATATGTTTTATGGTACCACTCTCAATTGCACAAGCAACCTCTATTCTTATTGGGAGAGCTGCTGGCAGTCAGGATACTGAGAAAGTTGCTAGTCTTAGCATTATTTCCATCGCATTAGGAATTGGTGTAACTAGTCTAATGAGTTTTTTAATATTTATTTTTCATACGCCATTGATAGATATCTTCTTAAGGCGTGATGACCCTCTTCAAGAGGCTGTAACAAATTTTGCCATACCTTTCCTACTAATTACGGCTCTTTTTCAGATAGTTGACGGATTGCAAGCTATAACTGCTGCGATTTTGCGGGGTATTAATGATACAGCTATACCAGCATTAATCGGTTTTATCTGTTTCTGGGGCGGCGGTTTATTTGTAGGATATCTTCTTGCTTTTAGAGCGGGGGTAGGGCCAAATGGAATTTGGTGGGGACTCGCATGCGGATTAACATTGGCGAGTCTAATTCTGACAATGAGGTGTTTTTGGTTTTTATCTAAAATGAACACTAACAATAGAGTTGAATTAGGATAAAAGTAAAGTTTTAAAAAGACAAAATAAAAAGATAACTTATATGCCCGATTTAAGCGAAAACAGAAAAAAACAAATATTTCTGGGAAAGCGCCAAATATTTTATTGCGAAAAAATTGTATCAAAAGTAGTTCATGAGCATCTAATTGAATATTCGCCTGATACGAATAAAAATTCCCTGGCAATGATTTTTTCAACTTGCCCCCATCTCTTCCATCTAAGCCAAGTTTATGCAGCTAAATATTTAAAACAAATTTTAAATTCTAATTGGAAGGCAGCTCTCAAGGAGATAAAAAGAGAATTCGAACTTAATATTTCTTCTTTAACGGATGAGGGAAAAGCAACTCAAACAATCCGGATTTATAAAAATCAATCTAATTATGTTATTGCCATGAGTGAATTACTTGGATTTATGACTATTGAAGATAGTTGTGAGCAACTGTCGGATCTTGGTGAATATACAATCCAAAAAACTGCAAATTTTCTTTTTCGACAAGCAGGTATCAAATCACCAAAAAACTCTGGTTTTACTATTTTAGCCTTGGGAAAGTTAGGAGCTAAAGAGCTGAACTATTCCTCTGACTTAGATCTAATATTTTTGCATAAAACTAATGACATTTATGATAATAAAAAATTTATAGACTTGGGAAAAAAGCTCATAAATATGCTGTCTGCCCCCTCCAAAAGTGGAAATGGTTGGCGAATAGACATGCGTCTTAGGCCTAACCCAAGCACTACTTCTATAAGTTTAGATATAGATACTGCAATTATTTATTATGAGAGTATAGCAAGGTCATGGGAAAGAGCGGCATTTCTTAGAGCAAGACCCATAGCTGGAGATATAAAACTTGCAGAAGATTTTTTATCAAAAATCGAACCCTTTATATGGAGGAATACGCTAGATTATACCGTTGTGGAGGATTTACAAAATTGGCTACGACACTATCCCATACCAAAAGACTATCTAGGTTTTGACGTGAAGTTGGGTGCCTTTGGAATTCGTCATGTCGAAATAATCACTCATATCCTCCAACTACTTGGAGGAGGGCGCAATTTAAGTCTTCGCACACAGAATACCAGCAATGCCCTTATTGAACTTGAAAGTTCTGAGTGGATAAGCGAAGGCAAAGCAAATGATTTAATCAGCTGCTACTATGCTTGGAGAAAAATAGAACATAGACTTCAATATCAAAGGGACAACCAAACTCATAAACTTCCAAAACTAGAATTGGATTTTAAAAAGTTTTCTTATCTAATGGGATATAGAAGCTCTCTTGAATTTAAAAAAATATTACATGAACTACAGCAATTCACAAAAAATTCTGCTTCGCACCCAATTTTAAATGAAATGGTATCTAAGAAATCGAATATAAATTCAAATTCTGTGACACTACCACAAGACCCAGAATTTATTCTTGAGTGGATATCGCAGCTTGGTTTTAAAAATGAAAAATTCATACAAAAAACTATACAAGCATGGCTCAGTGGAAGCGTAGCCGCTACCTCAAGTGAAAGAGCAAGAACCTATCTTATAAGATTATTACCCAAAATGTTGCTTGAAATTGCAAACGCTGATTATCCTGATGCAGCTATTGCTGCTTTTCAAGACATTATTTCTAGTTTACCGGCCGGTGTTCAAATATTTGCGCTTCTTGAAAACAACCCAACACTTGTTGGTCTTTTATCCAATATACTTGTAAAAGCACCACGTCTTACCGAAATTCTTCGATATAATACTTATTTATTAGATGATTTACTAGAAAATCAGTTTTTTCAAAAACTTCCTGATAAGACTTTAGTTGCTAAAATAATTCAAGATGAAATAAAAAATGTCTCAATAGAAAGGGCACTTGACCTTATTCGTAAACGCAATAGGAGTTGGCAATTTCAGGCAGATGTTCATCTTCTAGAAGCGATATCAGAGGCAGATGAGATTGCATATTTCAGGAGTATTATTGCTAGTGAATGCCTTCGTCAGATAGTTCAACTAGCTTTAAAAGATTTTACTACAAGACATGGATTTATTGAAAATAACTTTGAAATAATCGCCCTGGGTAGATTAGCAGAATACAAACTTACAGCACAATCGGATCTCGATTTAATTATTGTGTATGATAATGACAATGAGAAGTGTCCGGACAATCAAATAAAGTTGGACACAAGTAGTTATTTCATTCGCCTTACTCAGTTAATTAATAACTGGATGAACTTCAAAACATCCCACGGTAGCTTATATGAACTTGATTTAAGATTACGTCCCGATGGTAACGCTGGGCCATTAGCGGTTAGTATGGAACGTTTTTCATCCTATTATGAAAATGAGGCTTGGATATGGGAATTTTTTGCTTTTAGAAACGCGCGTTTACTTCTAGATGGTAACAATTTTTCTGACAACATACTGGCCGTACTTAAGTATATGCAATCACGCGATTTTAAATCGAACGAATTGAAAGCGGCCTTTGCAGAAATATTGAATAAAAGAAAAGCGGAATTATACCCTCTCTGGAATTTAAAACAACAGCATGGTGGGTTATTGGACTGTTCAATTGCCCAATATATTTTAGGGACATTTGAAAAAAAATATCCTTCAATATCAAACAAGTTAAATGAAATACACTCGCGTCTAGATACCCTTATTCAGCAGCTATCAACGCGACTAATCTCTTACCATCATAATGAATTACCTAAACGAGTAATACATTTTATAGCAATCCAACTAAATTATGAAAATGCTGAAATTTTAAAGAGACAAGTGACTGATGATTTTCGTATCGTTACAAAAATTCTCACCATTTTATTTAAAGATAATTAAAATAGTAAATTCTTAATTTAGGATAAAATTGTTCCAAAAATACTCTCATAATTAATATAGATATCTGATAAACGACTAGTTTATGACGCAAATAAGAAAGCCCAGATTAATAAAGGAATATAACGGATATTGTCATTATCAGGCTGATTAAAATTTATTAAATATAAAATTTTTTTTTGCGTTTCTTGCTTTGCTGAACTTGAGAAGAAAATTCGATGATACGTTCTCTTATATCGACTTGGCCCCTATTTTTCGGTCTTGCATTAATCATGATTGGAAATGGAATACAAATAGTTCTTTTGGGATTGCGAGCATCTGCGTCTGGCTACAGTAACCTAATTACAGGAATAATGATGGGGGGATATTTTCTTGGCATTTTCATTGGCTCCATGGTTGTACCAAATACACTCTCTAAAGTTGGTCATATTAGAACCTTTGGAGCTCTCGCCGCCCTTGCATCTGCAAGTATCCTAATGCATTTGATACTTTCTGACCCCATTTCATGGAGTTTTTTGCGCGTTTTCACTGGTTTTTGCTATGCTGGAATGTATATCGTTGTTGAAAGTTGGTTAAACGAAAGAGCAACAAATGAAACGAGAGGGCAAATATTGTCAATTTATATGATAATTACAATGACCGGTATTGGCGTTGGTCAATTGATAAGTGGGTTTGATGATGGCATCTCTTACAACCTCTTTCTTATTGCATCCGTGCTAATCTCCTTAGCAGTTGTACCAATTTTGATAACTGCTGCAAAAGCACCTGATTTTGAAGCACCGGAAATGATATCAATACGCAGATTAATACAAATCTCACCCCTAGCATTAGTGGGATTATTTGTTACTGGAATTGTTGTTGCAATGCTATTTGGAATTGGAACAATTTATGCCAAAAATATTGGCCTTAACACACTGCAAACGTCTTTATTTATGGCAAGCACGACAGTAGGAGTTTTTTGTCTTCAATATCCACTCGGAAAGATTTCCGATAAGTTTGATAGGCGTTCTGTTATTCTTGGAATTTGTTTAAGTGCGGCAAGTTTTGCTCTAATACTAAGTTTATTAGGGAAAAATAACTTTATCTTTTTGTTGTTATTTATGAGTTTATATGGCGGCACTTCACTTGCTCTTTATTCCCTTTTTATCGCACACGCAAATGATTATCTACCACCCTCACAAATGGTTAGCACCTCATCTTCATTGGTAATGGTCAATGGCATCGGCGCGGTCATTGGTGCGCCATTAGTAGCAACATCAATGGATCTTTTGGGCAACTGGTCTTATTTTATGTTAATAGGAATATTTCATATTGGATTAGCATTATTTATTGGATATCGAATGAGTGTTCGGCCATCCATTCCAACCGAAGCGCAAGGTCCGCTGGTGTTATTGCCAGAAACCGCTACCGCTACAGCTGTATCACTCAATCCAGAGGCAGAATGGATTGAAACTAACCCTGATATAAATACGGAAGCAAATCCTCTTCAGGACAATCCTTACTTTCAAAAGGATATAAATAATTAAGAAAAGGTATTTTAATAACATTTATAAAAGGCCTAGCTCCCTAAGTTCTCTAATAAGGGAAACTGGCAATGGCATTTCATCTGTCTCATTAACAGGCAAATCAGCTGGAACATCTATATCCTCTAAGTATCGCCATCCTTGAAATATTCTGACTTTCTTTGGCAAGACTGGCACCAATCCAGGTGCCAAAACTATTCCACATTTCGGCTTTGAGTCAGTCTGCGATACTTCCACAAATTCTTTTATTGGTTGG
The DNA here is from genome assembly GCA_902573725.1 of uncultured SAR116 cluster alpha proteobacterium. Lineage (GTDB taxonomy): Bacteria > Pseudomonadota > Alphaproteobacteria > Puniceispirillales > Puniceispirillaceae > UBA5951. The sequence goes on along the minus strand of CACGLE010000010.1, from coordinate 17,154 downwards.
CGCGCCACCATCTGTCCTTTTATTATCCAATATAGGCTACCACCATCCAGAAGCTCATCTTTTCGTCTTGGCCAGTTTCGTGTTGGATGCATTAATTTTCTGCCAGCATCTACAGCCTTTTTTTGTCTAGAAATAAGGGATTCCAATGAATCTGTTCCCACAGATAATTTCTTTAGATGAACAGTCATCTTTAATACCCTATTTATGATTATATTTGACCGTTTTATGCTAATTTGCTAGCAATGTTGAAAAGTATTAATACCAAAAATCAAGCCATATATTCAAGAGTTAGCAAGAAAAAATTTAACAAATCACCTCAACCAGCTTGCCATTTATGTGCTTTGAAGTTTCAATTACATTTGGTCTATTAAGAAAACAAATTTTCCTTTATGTCTCTCTTTCTATCTCTTGTACTTAACTGTCACCTTTTTAACTTTAAATCAGAAATAGAAACCAATTTTGAGGGATGTTATTTAAAAGTAATTTTTGTTTTATGCTGTCTTAAATAGAGGGTTTAATTTTTAAAAATTCTTACAGATATTTATGAGTTTGATAATATCTTCATCATCTATATCCAAGTGAACCACAAAACGAAATCTAAACCTAATTTCACCATTTATAATAATTTTCTCTGGGAAATTAACCCTAACATTGTTATTCGATAGGTGAGAATGCATTTCCTCGGCTTTTTCGGGACCTATGTCTGCATAAACTATGTTTGTATCAATAATATTCGATGGTACCTGAAAATGAGTGTTTTTAGAGAGCTGTTCTGCAAGATTGTAAGCTTTCTCATGGTCTTTGCTCAGCCTTTGCAAATTATGCTCTATCGCATATAAACCAGCGGCTGCTAAAATACCAGACTGACGCATGCCTCCACCAAGTTGCTTACGAATGCGACGCGCTCTTTCAATAAAATCTGGGCCTCCTACCAACACAGATCCAACCGGCGCCCCTAAACCTTTGGATAAACACAAAGATACAGTATCGAAAAGCTTACCATAGGTTTTGAAGCTAATCCCAGTTTTGACAACAGCATTCGCCAACCGAGCCCCGTCAAGATGTGTAGATAAATTATTTAAATGAGCAATCTGTGTTAAATCTTTTAATTTCTCAATTGGCTGCACAATTCCACAAAATGTATTCTCCAGAGATAAAAGTTTTGTTGTAGGCTCATGATTGCTGCCCCTTTTTATTGATAGGGTCAACTCTTCTAAATTAATTCCTCCTGTTTCGTCCGTCATTAATGGATTTACAATAATACCACCTAATGTGCTTGCTCCGCCTCCTTCCCAAGCAAAAATATGATATTCTTTACCAGTGATGACTTCTTCCCCTCGTTGACAATGAGTTAGGAGTGCAATTAGGTTTGATTGTGTGCCCGAGGGCAAAAAAAGTGCGGATGGCTTATCAAAAAGATAAGCTATTTTTTCTTCGAGCGCTTTAACTGTGGGGTCGTCGCCGTAATCATCGTCACCCACGACAGCCTGACACATTGCCTCACGCATGGCTAATGATGGATTTGTTACAGTATCACTGCGAAAATCAGATATTTCATTTCTCATATTTAATTATCTCTTTACAGATTTCAGCTAAAACTATTTACGAATAGTCTATATATTACCTCCCTAAACATACTTTACAGAAAAAAATGATAATATCATTTCAATTCATAAGATTTTTTTTAAACCACACAGAAAAAAAACGGCTCCCAAAGTGGAGAGCCGTTTTTTAGATATAATGTGACTATAGATTAGCTTGTAAATTCTGGGTATGCCTCCAAGCCGTTCTCAGATTTATCTAAACCATCTAATTCAGATTGCTCATCTGATCTGACTCCCATCAATAACTTTATCACGTACCAAGCTACTGCGGATGTGACAATTGTAAATGCACCTATAGCAAATATGCCGTAAAGTTGCGCTCCGAGTGTTGCATCTGAGTTTGACAAAACGACTGCTATGGTGCCCCAGATGCCTGCAACAAGGTGAACAGGGATTGCACCAACTACATCATCAATTTTTAACTTATCCAATAGTGGCACAGTGAGTATAACAAGAGCACTTCCGACACCACCAATGAACATTGCTAGTACTGGGGACGGAGCTAACGGTTCAGCAGTTATTGCAACTAATCCGCCAAGAGCTCCATTTAATGCCATTGTAAGATCGACCTTCCCATATAAAATGCTTGTTCCAATTATGGCGACCACAACGCCAGCTGCAGCAGCCAAATTTGTGTTAATGTAAATGTTACTAATGGCATCCACATCCGCGGCAGATCCCATTGCTAACTGGGAACCACCGTTAAATCCAAACCAACCAAACCACAAGAGGAACGTCCCTAAAGTGGCCAAAGGTAAGTTTGAACCCGGCATTGGTTTTACTTTACCATCATCTGAATATTTTCCTGAGCGCGAACCAATGATTAAACACCCTGTCAATGCTGCCCATCCCCCAACAGAATGGACTATTGTAGAGCCTGCAAAATCTAAAAAACCTGCCTCAGACAAATAACCACCGCCCCAAGACCAACTGCCTTGGATTGGATATATTAAAGCAGTCAGAATGACGACAAAAACCAAGAATGATGTTAACTTGACGCGCTCTGCGACTGCTCCAGATACAATAGAAGCAGCTGTAGCCACAAATACCATTTGAAAAAACCAATCTGACCCTGAAGAGTATCCATCGTCGACTGAGGGTTCGGACGGTGTCCAAAAAGAAAATGAACCGATAAAACCATTCACGTCCATATACATTAAGTTATAGCCCACTATGGCATACATAAGTCCAGCAATGGCATACAACGAAATATTTTTAGTACACTGCACAGTGGCATTTTTAGACCTAACCAACCCACCTTCAAGCATACAAAATCCAGCTGCCATTAATGCTACCATGAACCCATGAATTAGAAACGAAAAGCTATTGAAAATGTATGCTGTTTCTGCATCTGGAGCTGCCATGGCAGCTGAAGGTATGACCACCGTAATTGGCAATACACCTCCAATGATGGCTAAAAACTTTTGCCATTTTAAATTTTTAATCATGTTAATCTCCTAAAGTAATAATATATTAAACTATAAATCTATTTACAGGGCGCTACTTCCGGTTTCACCTGTGCGTATGCGGATAGCTTCTTGCAAGTCCAAAACAAATATTTTGCCATCACCAATTTTTCCCGTTTCTGAAGTTGATTTAATTGCATTAACAACCGCTTCTTCAGCAGACTTGTCCACTGCTATTTCAATTTTAGTTTTAGGTATAAAGTTAACTGTATATTCTGCACCTCGATACATTTCACTCTTACCCATTTGGCGCCCGTAACCCTGAACTTCGCTAACAGTCATACCTGCTATATCGATATTTTTAAGCGCGTCATGCACGGCTTCCAGCTTACTTGGTTGGATTATCGCTATGATATATTTCATATTATGTCCTCATATTACTGATTTTTCTGCATAAATATTTTTGTAGGAAGTCCAATTAAAAATCAAAAGTGACAACGAAATTGACTTTGTGAATGGTGCCTTCATACAAAAAAAATACATAGAAGGTGATTAGCAAATTGATTTCATAAAGCATTCTGCTAAGTTTGCATTAATGCAGTGCATTTTTTGCATCGCGGAAATAAATTATGAGGATTTTTATTTATGATAGGACCAATTTTTTTATGCGTTATTTAACTACCCTTAAATATATAGATGTTGTGGCAAAAGAGGGATCTATTAGGAAAGCCGCTGATCGCCTCGCTATAACTTCGACTGCCCTTAATCGCAGAATATTAGCGATCGAAGACGAAATCGGACACCCTTTATTTGAAAGGACGCCTGCTGGGGTGCGTTTGAATACAGCAGGTGAGTTATTTGTTCAGCATATCCGTAATCAGATATCGGATGTGAATCGAGTGTTATCGAAAATATCAGATTTATCGGGAATACGACGAGGACACGTGAGAGTAAGTAGTGGTCCACAGACCATAAGCGTGTTCCTTCCAAAAGAAATTGCTCAATATCGCGAAAAACACCCTGGTGTCACATTTGAAGTCTTGAGACAAAATTCTCAGTCAGCAGTAGAATCGCTAGTTAATCATGATACTGATACAGCCATTATTTTTGATTCCCTACTTCCCTCTGATATTCAAATTGTTGCAACAGTAACACAAGTAGTGCAAATCATTATGGCTCCGGAACATCCATTAGCAAATAATAAATCTTTGAGGCTCCAAGATTGTCTCGCCTGGCCCATTTTAATGCCCAGAGAAAATGAAGGAATAAGAACCCTTCTGAACGTCGGACAGGTTCAAAAGTCAACACCCCTTCAAACGATTATTGAAGCAGACTCATTTGATATGATGGCAAATTACTTGATACATGAAAATGCCCTTGGTTTTCAAATTCCAATAAGCATTAGTGGACAATATGGGATTTATAGTCATTTAAAAGCGATACCAATTGACGAGCGTGACTGCAAGTCAGGTTTACTACATATTGCTCAACTAAAAGGGAGGGTCCTGCCAGTTGCAGCAGCAAAGTTTCAAGACCAACTAGTGCAACGTCTCAACCTTACATTCCCAGAGGATACAAGATAAAAAAAGAGAGGGTAATACCCCCTCTTCCGTGTTTAGTGGTGATAATGAGTTTATTAAAAAGCGGCCCCCAGAAAGAAACTGTTCCTCTGCCAAGCCTTCATTCCTAGAATCACTACCACCATACTTTTAACACTCGACATTAGATCACCTCCCTTCACTATTTTCACATTAGAATTTGTATTGATCAAATCCTCACTGTTAATTAAACGCAATCACTTTTAGAAGGTCAATTAATCATTTTAAAAATAAAACTTTTCTTATATTGGTTTTTCATCTATTGAGATTTACATGTAAAAAAATTATTTTTTATAGACCTCTTGAAAATATTAGTTTTTTCAGCAACTACTTCTTGTTACTCGGACTAAAACTATAATCTCCATTAACGAAACCATATTAATTGGTCTTCGACACCCCATCTAATTTGAATTTAAAATGCGATGAAAACTGAAAAAATATATGAAATGAACCCCAATAAGCAAAAAAATGGAATAAATTCAGTTGGTTTCATTGCTCTAACAATCGCAAGTCCTGTGATGGGGCTTGTTTTGCTAGTCCCTGCAATACCAGAAATCGTCAGCCGTTTTTCAATTTCGGAAAATGTTGGCCAATCTCTTATTACTTTATATTTAATTGCTTTAGGGTTAGGTCAACTCTTTTACGGAGTTGCATCTGACCGATTTGGGAGACGCCCCATTTTGCTTCTTGGCTCTATTATGTTTGCGCTAGGAAGCGGTTTAATCCTGGTATCTAACTCTATAGAATTTCTTTTAGTATGCCGTGTTATCCAAGGACTCGGGGCTGCAGCTTGCCTATCAATGGGAAGAGCTATGATAAATGATAACTTTGCGCGTCAAGAGGCCGCCAAACATATGTCGACTGCTCAAACAATTCAATCCACTGTTCCAATCATATCTGTTTTGTTTGGTGGAATACTCGTTGAGTTTTTTGGGTGGAAAAGTGGAATGGCTGTATCCGCGATAGCAGGGTTAATTATATTTTCTGTTACCATTATTAAGATTACTGAAACCCATAAAAATAGATTACCTCAAATTAATATTTTTGAGATAACAAAAGCGTACGGCGAAATTCTAAAAAATCTAACCTTTTTAAGTTTTGCTATAGCTTGCGGGATGCAAAGCGGAATGTTTTATGTTTTGGCTGGAATACTCCCCTACCACTACGAGGCTTTGGGGCAATCCGCTCTTGCATTTGGTTTTTGGTTTTCAATTATGCCTATTGGTTTTTTTATAGGCAATTTCATAAATAGACGATACCTAGTGATGCGCGGCATAGAAGTCGTCGCGTTTTCTGGTTCTTTAATCACACTTTTTTCTATGTTAATCTTGTTGTTCTCAACTATTACCTTAAATCTCAGTCCCGTTACTATTGCGCTACCATGTGGGTTATTTGGATTTGGCAACGGTATTTTAATTTCAAATGCAACAATAGGAGCTATATCCTCAGCAGGTAAATATGCTGGGACTGGCTCTGGATTCACGGGAGCCTGGCAAATGATCGCTGGCGCTAGTTTTGGTGTAATAATTGTAGCTGTAGGCGGCGCAGAAAGTATGTTTATTACAGTATGTTCTGTAATTAGTATTTCTTTACTTTCTATTTTTTGCCTAACTTACGCATTCATCTACAGGGATAAATCAGCGCATAATTAAAATTTAATACTAAATGACTTGACAGAGATCAAACCTTTTGATTCATTGTAACCACAATATATAGTGTCTTTCGACAGTATTTTCCTACTACAAATAGGATTTATTTAATGGCTGAGCCATCAAAACAACCAAAGAACCCCAAAGATAAGTCAATTTTAAAGTGGCTTTTAAATATATTTCCATTTTTGGCTAAAGAGAACCAGTTGGGTGTTAACTTCAACATTTCTGCAGCCATGAAAACATATCGTAAACTAACACAACAGAAAATGCTTGATTCTCATTATGTTAATTCAGAACTTTTTGAGAGTGTTATGGATGCATTTGATGAAATTGAGCTAGAGAATTTAGAGGCCCAACCTTGCCCATCTATAACTAATCTAGACAACCAATCAGATATGGTAAAAGATGGCGAATTTACATTAATTTTTAGTAAAAAGAAAACAAACAGAAGCTTAAAAAATAAATCTTCAAAAAATTCTAAGATAGAAAAGGATACCCGCCAGCAGGCCCTTCCTAACATTGTCGGATAAGCGCTGCTCTTTTTTTCATTGTATTTTATACAATTAACTATTTAAGTGAAATTATTAATGTAACTTTAGTTGAAATATATCATTTCATAGTCGAATGTAATATATTTTCTAAAAAGAAAATTTTATACAAATTCTGTTTGGCTGTCTATATTCAAAGCTAAACACGGTCCATTAATAAAGTTAACCAAGGAGTCAGATGGCAGATATTATATTTCTAGATGGGGGTTTAGGACAGGAAATAAACAAACGTTCATCAAAGACTAAATCTCACCCTCTTTGGTCATTAAAAGTGATGTATGATGAACCAGAAATTGTATCGAAAGTACATCTCGATTTTATTAATGCGGGAGCAAAAGTACTAAGCCTTAATACATATACAGCTACTCTCCCACGCCTCGAAAAATACGAAGTTTCTAAAGGTCTTCAATATACTCACAAACTTGCATACTCCGTCATGCAAAATGCTATTGAAAAATCAAATATTGACCGAAAAGCCATAGATATTGCGGGTTGTTTGCCGCCTTTGGTAGCAAGTTATATTGCCTCGGAAGCACTTCCATTTAATGAATGTGTAGTACAATTCCAAAAGCTCATAAATGCTCAGAGAAAATATGTAGATTTGTTCTTGGTTGAGACTATGTCAAACATCTCTGAGGCAAAAGCAGCTATCATGGCTTTAAACTCATTTGATTTGCCTGCCATAGTAGGCCTTACCATTTCCGATGATTTTTCTAATACTCTGCGTTCTGGAGAAAAACTAGAGTTAGCAGTAGAACAACTGGCAGAGAATGGAGTTTCTGCTCTTATGCTAAACTGCAGTTTTCCTGAGTCGATAGATTATGCAATTCCAATTCTTGCTGATAGTGGGTTGCCATTTGGTGCTTATGCTAATGGGTTTACATCCGTAAAAAATCTTATTCCTGGTTCTACAGTAGATAACCTATCAGCAAGACAAGACCTTTCGAAGATTAAATATTCTGAATTTGTATGTAAATGGGTGGGTTTGGGAGCGAGTTTAATCGGTGGATGTTGTGAAATCGGACCAGACTACATTAGTCATTTAAGAAAAGTATTAGTGCAAGACGGACATAATCTTATATCAGCCAGTCAATCTGGAATTCTAAGCTAAGGAAAACACTAAATTAATTACCCCCAATCGTATTTATGTAGTAAGACGAGGAAGAAAACAACTTTTTAAAATTGTTTCTAAAAATATGCTTCAATTATCAAATATCTTTTATTCAATTCAAGGGAAACCAATTTTTGAAGATGCTAGTGCTGTTATTCCAACAGGGCATAAAGTTGGAATTGTGGGTCGTAATGGTACCGGCAAGACAACTCTGTTTAAATTAATTAAAAAATCACTCACACCAGACTCTGGCAAAATAGAGATACCAAAATATTATAAAATTGGTGGAGTGGAACAGGAAGCACCAGCATGCGAAACATCTTTGCTACAAACCGTGTTAGAAGCAGACATAGAACGTACACAACTTTTGAAAGAGGTTGATGATTGTAAGGATGGAAAAAGAATTACGTATATTTATCAGAGACTTGAAGATATAAACGCATATTCTGCAGAAGCACGCGCCTCTTCAATATTATCAGGTCTCGGTTTAGATAATGAGGCACAACAGCGGCCATGTCATGAATTTTCGGGCGGCTGGAGAATGCGTGTTGCACTTGGCGCTGTATTATTTTCAAACCCAGACTTGTTATTGTTAGATGAGCCAACGAACTATCTTGACCTAGAGGGTGCCTATTGGCTCGAAAAGTTTCTTTCTAAATACCAAAACACAGCCCTCTTAATTTCCCATGATAGGGAGTTACTAAATAAATCAGTGGATGGCATTCTGCATCTTAATAATAACAAACTCACATATTTTTCTGGTAATTATGAACAATTTGATTCAGAACGTCGTGCAATATTAACCCAACAGCAATCTATTAAGAAAAAACAAGACGCGCAGAGACTCCACATTCAAAGCTTTGTGGAGAGATTTCGTGCAAAGGCTTCAAAGGCAAAACAAGCTCAATCACGCATTAAAATATTGGAAAAAATGAAGCCAATAAATGCTTTGGTAGAAAATGCTGTAACAAAATTTTTATTTCCAACACCAGCAGAATTACGTCCACCATTAGTTGTAATAAACAAGGGAAAAGTTGGTTATAATGGAAAAACAGTACTTAATCGCCTCTCGTTGAGAATAGATGCAGAAGAGAGGATTGCCTTGCTAGGCGCAAATGGTGAGGGAAAGTCAACATTATCAAAACTATTGGCAAATAAATTAACACTCATGTCAGGAGAATATTTTGCGACTAATAAACTGCGCATCGGATATTTTGCTCAGCACCAGCTGGAGGAATTATCTGAGAAAGATAGCGCTTACAGACATATTATGAATTTACAACCTGGAATGACAGAAATAGAACTTCGAAATCGTCTAGGTGCAGCTGGATTTAAAAATGATATTGTGGATTTGCCTGTTGAAAATTTGTCTGGCGGCCAAAAGGCAAGATTATTATTATTAATTTCAACAATTCATGCTCCACATATTTTGATTTTGGACGAGCCAACAAATCATCTCGACATTGAAAGCCGAGAAGCACTAATTTTAGCCTTAAATGATTACGGAGGCGCAGTAATCATAGTAAGCCATGATTCCTATTTAGTAGAGACTGTTGCTGATAAATTCTGGCTCATAAATAATGGGGAAGTTTCAGAATTCCATGGAAATATGGATGATTATAAGAACTTCGTCACTGCAGGAAAACGCCAAGGAAAAAAAATATCAGAGTCTGCAAAAGAGTCACTTTTGACGCAAAATTCTACGAATGTAAAAATAAACAAACCTACTTCGCGCAACCAGCAAAAAATCATCAAAAATAACATGATTCAATTACGAAAAAGACGCAGAGAAACTGAAAAACAAATAGAAATTCTAGAGACGGAAAAAAAAGAAATTGAGAATAGAATGAATGACCAAAGTTATTACAAAAAAACTCCAAATAAGGAAATTGCGTTTAACTCAAAAAAATTGATAAAAATTAAATCTGAGTTAGAAATATTAGAAAACAATTGGCTTCAAATAAGCGAGAAGTTAGAGCAGGTTTTATAGATTTTGATAAATATATTGACCATAAATTTTTTGAAAACTGATTTATAGTTTATTGATAGAAGAACAAAAATAAGTAATGTTATGTTTATTAACCCTTAGGCAGTGATGTTGAGTCTTAATAATGAACTTTTTTTCAATATTACCATATCTTACTTACTTTATTTTTATTATTATTTTTGGTTTTGGTATCAGTACTAAAGTTAATGCTCACGATGCAAAAAAAGTGCCCTGCATGGTAGATATCATATATAATGACGATGATGTTGGTGTGGCTTCTTATTTTGTTTTAAAGTTACAGTACAAAAATCAGACTGGTAGGAAAATATCTGGCGTATCTGTCTTTATAAAAGATAAAGATGGAAATCTCATTGGAAATTCTGATGCCAGTTGTAAAGTAAAATCAGACGGCATAAATGCAGGTAGCACTGGACAATGTGAGAAAGTACTCCAAAAAATTTCGGGAAAAATGATGCAAACTATTGGCTATGATGTATGGATTAAACTTTTAGAGGAACAAAAAAAAGAACTTCAGAAAGCAAATAGCTGCGATGTCATCGGGGCAAGTTTTTACAAATGATCATTTAAGTCGATCAATTCCTTCCTATTTGCTTATTTAAAACAAATAAAATTTTTGAAACTCCCTATTGCTTCAAATTACATAGATGATTGACAGCTCGTAATGCAGATAATTAGGCTATTAAGTAAGGGGGTGCAATATGGATTTTAACATAAGCGATAGTCAGCTTAAATGGCAATCAGTTGCGCGAGAGTTTGCAACTAAAATTATAACTCCAGAAGCAATAGAACGAGATAGAATTCAACTTGCTAAAGACAGAATACCTTGGGATTGGATAAAACTTGCAGATGAGGCTGGAATAAGAACGCTTGGAGTCCCACAAAAATTTGGCGGTGCGGAAGAGTCCATTCTTACTATGTGTATCGTTGGAGAAGAATTAGCTGCAGGTGATTTAGGATTTGCTGTTATAATGGACCAATGCTGGAAAATGGCACATCTATTTAAAGACGCCATGACACCTGAACAACAGAAAAAGTTTATACCTCCATTCGTAGCAGATAACCAGGCAACAACAGCTATTGGTATTACAGAGCCGGAAATCGGCTCTGACCATCAAGGATATTATGATGGCGCTGATATTGGCATGAAAACGACCGCGGTGCGTGATGGCGATAGCTACATTCTTAATGGTACCAAACGCTATATCTCAAATGGGTGTATGGCGAAACTATATTTTATCACTGCTAGACTAGATACCAACAAACCATTGAGTGAATCTGGGGCAGTTTTCATTGTTCCAAGTGACACACCGGGCTTTAGGCCAGATTTTTTTCATGAAAAAAGTAGTCAACGCCTTGCTACCAACGGTTGTTTTCATCTCGAGAACTGCAGAATACCTGCGGAAAATATAATGCTTGGAGAAGGCAAATTAATTGAACTTAGAAGCCAGTACATGCCCGGAAGCAAAGCTGAGGCTGCAGCTACTGTTTTAGGAGTAGGAAGAGCCGCTTTTGACTATGCAATGAGCTATGCAAAAAGTCGAAGACAGGGAGGAGGATATATTATTGAGCATCAAGCAATCTCGCTAATGCTCGCTAGAATGGCAATGCTCTTAGATGGCGCGAGACTACAGATTTATAAGGCTGCATGGCTCGCAGATAATGGGAATAAGGATGCTAGAGTGCAGGGCTTAATCGCTAAAGTTCAAGCCTCTGAAGCCGCTTTTGAAGTTTGCAAACTTGCAACAGAAATTCTAGGTGGCGCAGGTATTATGTATGACCACCCTGTAGAAAAATACTTAAGAGATGCTGCAAGCTTTCTACATTCTGATGGTACTAACCAAATTTGCTCATTGCGAGTCACAAACGCTTTAGCAGGATTAAATAAAGCAGCTCTTTATGGCTTTTAACCTTCACGATAAAAGAGAGTTTTATGGCAGGCAATAATAGTGACAAATTAATTTTAGAGCCTGTTCTGGTTACCTCAGAAAGACAGGGAATAATGGAGTCTGTGCATCGCGGCTCTGCAATAATCTTCCATTCAACTGAAGGAATTCTTGCTGCCTGGGGTGATCCAGAAAAAATAATTTTTCCGCGCTCTGCAATGAAGCCGCTTCAAGTATTCACAGCACTCTCATCTGGACTTTTACTCTCTAATGAACAGGTTGCCTTTGGCTCAGCTTCCCATTACGGAGAAGAAAAACACTTATTAATAGCAAAAAAATGGTTGTCACAACTCAGCCTTTCAGCGGAAACTCACCTGGCCTGTGGACACGCTCTTCCAAAAAAAAATGAAGATCTCATTTCAATCCTTCAAGAACCTAGGGATAAATCATCAAGTAAAAACACTCTTGCAAAACGCATTTATCATGGTTGTTCTGGAAAACATTGCTGCCAACTTGCATTTTGTATCCACAATAGATGGGATATAAATGGATATTTTGATGAACATCATCCAGCACAACAAGCTTTATTTCACTATCTAGAAGAGTTATCAGAATGGCCACTTCAAAAAATTGGGATAGACGGTTGTAACCTGCCCGCACCTGCAATGCGATTAATTGATTTTGCTAGAGCATTATCAAAACTTACTGACCCAAAAAAATTGAGTATTACCGAACAAAAAGCAGCATTACAAATTTTTGAGAGCACCACCAGTTTCCCTTTTTTAACTGGTGGAGAGTCCGCTCCAAATAGTATAATGACAGCCAAATCTAATAAAACCTTTTTCGCCAAAAATGGATCTGAGGGAGTGTATGGATGCATACTTCCAGAAGCAAATTGCTCAATTGTCCTTAAAATAGCTGATGGAACAATGAGAGCAGCTGATACGGCCATTGCGGGAATTCTAACCAATTATGCTAAAAATTTAAAAATAAATGCCTCTGGTGCTTATTTTTATTCTAATCAAATATTAAAAAATACCGTCGGAAAAGAAATTGGAAAATGTTATTGGACGGGAGAAAAATTTAATCTTTAACTCTTTGATAATTGCAGGGATATATTAGCGTTTAAGAAAAAGTATTAATTAATGACTCTGGAGGATAAATGTTAGCTCTATATCACTTCGCGCAATCTACGTGCAGCATCAAAGTGCGACTATTACTGGCAGAAAAAGAACTCTTGTGGCAAGATAACATGCTTGTTTCCTCGGAGCATAATCACCTCGCTGACTGGTATTTAAAACTTAATCCGAATGGAGTTGTTCCGACGTTACTCGATGACAACTCACCTGTTTTTGAATCAACATCTATTCTTGAATATCTCGAAGATAAATATACTGAAACTAGCTTTAGACCTTTTGACCACTATATGAGAAGCCAAATGCGTGCTTTTCTTGTGTTTGTTGATGTTTGGCCTACACCTGCAGTGCGGACACCCTCATTTCAGTTTGGAGGTTTGTTAAGAAAATTTTCTGCCATGTCCGACCAAGAATTTTCTGAACTAATAAAAAAAAGACCCCTTAAGGCTGAATTTTATCAATCATTCAATAAAAATACCGGTTTTACTCAGGAACAAATTTTTGACTCATTAGCAGTAATATCAAGAACTGCGAAACGCATGGAGAAAATGTTAGATAAATTTGGTGGTCCATGGTTACTTGGATCTGATTATTCTCTCGCGGACATAGCCGTACTACCATTGATTGATAGAATAGAAGATTTAGGGTTGGATGGATTATGGATAGAGCCATATCCATCTGTTTCAAAATGGCTAAATAATGCGCAACAACGAACAGCAACTAATAAAACCTATTTTCACGGAAGCAGGCTATCGGAACAATTTCCTGACCTTGTTAAAGGTCCTGGATCATTGTCTGACTGGACTGATAATTATTTTAAGGCCCGCGGGAATAAAGATTAAAATAACAAAACATTTGAGAAAATAAATTTTAAAAACGGTGAGTTTCATATAACTATCAAAAGACAAGTCCTATTATCGATATACCGAATATTGTTTGTTCATAGTTTTATCGCACCTTCTACTACATAAAATATTACCATCGTGATGCTGAGGACTACAAGTATGGTCAATCCAACCAACAAATAACTAGCTATGACTTTAACAATTTTCTTGAACAAAACTAACCCAATCTCAAATTCACAATAAAATACAAGGTGACGATATAATTTTATTTATAGCAATAAATATTTATATATCTATCCAAATCCACCCGTTAGAATCAGCGAAATTGAAAATCTAAAACATAAATTGCCTCGTATATAAAAAAAAGAGGTACTTATGCAAAATTTTATCGTAATATTAGCGTTTCTTCTGGCCCTAAAAATCTTTAAGAATTACGCCCGTCGAACTAAGTTGGAGTGTTAATGGAAAGCTTTTTATGAAAACAAATCTCTTTTTCATATTGACTTATATTTCCAAAACCACTTTGAACATTAGTTTAGGCGATTATTTTGAAAATAAATCAAACTAACGTTGAAAAAAATTTCTTATTTTAAAAAAGTATACGTATTATTAGTTTGCCAAAAATAATTAAAATTTTCTTAAAAACTTTTGGGTTATCACAAATATTTTATCGGGCTAACCCATAAAACCGATTAAAAGTAAACCCGCGTTTAGCACTATAAAAAAAAAACTATACCTAAAATAATTTTAAAGATTTCCCTCATTGTTATTTTCCTCAAACCTTAATCTGCCAAGAAATACTAATATAATAGTATTACAAGAATGGTCGAGCACAAACTACAAGTAATTTAGTGATTTAATTAACCAATAATCGGATATTTTTTGATTATAGTTTTTATTTTAAACCGCTTTACAAAGCTATTACAAAGTACACCTAATTATTTATTTTATGCACTATAAGTTAAAAAATACAACCAGATTTATTATACTACTTATAGTAAAAAGAGTATGGTATGCTAAAAAAATGAAAACTTCTCGGGAAAAATTAAGATGTCTAAAAATAACCCTAAAATTAACGGTTACTGTGACCCTAGCTTTGAAATAGTAGAAAATACATTTATTGATAATTTTATTCATCGCAATGAGCTCGGTGCTAGTGTATGTGTTTTTAAAGATGGTGAAAAAGTTGTGGATTTATGGGGTGGATATAAAGACTTTGATAAATTAAATTTGTGGCAAGAAGATACAATCGTTCTTATGAATTCAGTAGCAAAGTCTATTTGCTCTATATCGGTGCATATTCTGTCGGATAGAGGACTAATTGATTTAGATTCGCCGGTGTGTAATTACTGGAAGGAATTTGGTCAAGCGGGTAAGGAAAATATTACAGTTGCAAATGTATTAGGCCATGAATGTGGTGCTATTTTTTCGGATACCGCAAAACCTTCGGATTGGTATAGTTACGAGAGGCAGTGCGCTGCCATAGCAGCACAAGAACCAGCCTTTAAGGCTGGAACAAAAGGTGCATATAACACAGTTAACATTGGCTTTATTCTTGGTGAAATTGTTCGACACGTAACTGGCAAGAATGTTGGAGAATTTATTAGAGAAGAAATTTCTACTCCCCTAAACGCCGAATATCATATTGGTTTAACGGATAAAGAAGTTAGCAGACTTTCTAATATGCATTTAAATAAAGAAAATGCTTTTTGGGCTATGGGTGCAGACCCAGAATCTAACCTGAATAGAGCTTGGTCGGGAAAGCCAACTTCTGGAGATTTTCTTAATTCTGAACACATCAGAAAGGGAGTTTTTCCGGCATTTGGTGGGCATGGAAACGCACGTGGTGTAGCCACAATTTACGCAACATTAGCTGGCAATGGTCAAGTAAATGGGAAACGGATATTAAGTGAAAGTGCAGTTAAACGTGCAGCAGAATTAGTCTGGGAAGGAAAATGTTATATGACAGGTTGGAACCTCCGAATGGGTCGTGGTTTTGAACAAAATAGTCCTTACTTTATACCAATGGGTGATAACCCCAAAGCATTTGGCAAATTTGGCTCTGGAGGCGCAATAGGATTTTGTGATAGAGAAAAAAATCTATCATTTAGTTACGCTACTAATTTTCAATGCGAAGGTGCCGGTATTGGCATTCGAAGCCGCCTATTAACGGAGGCTGCTGCTGGAAAAGCAAACTTCTAAATAACCAAGTTTGAAACAAAAAACCTGATTTGGGGGGAAAGGAGTATGAGTTGTCTGAAATTTTGCGAGTGGAATGGTTTGATATTCATCGTGAGAATAAGGATAAGCTATGGAGGTGGCTACATGAAATTTTTCTAAATTCACTTCAGTCTCAGACTGGCATAAATTGGGTCGCCCATTATAAGATTGTTCCCCATCCGGCAACCCCATATATCAAGGGTGCACCTTTAAAAAAAGAAACAAAAGATCCTAAAATACCAACTGGTCAAGAAAATATTATAATAACCTCGGCAAGTTCTGCATCGGTTTTTTTTGGAAACCACAATACATTAAAAAATATGGAAGAAGAAAATTTTCTTCATCTATCGATGCGTGAAAATTACAGATCAGCTGTTTTTATTGAAGAAGAAATTATTAATGGCCCTGAACAAGACAAAAAACCTTTGGGAATGGGTGGCCCTCCGGCTATGCAATTTGGCAGTTATAATGTTAATGAAATATCTGATGAGATCGAACTTGCAAATTGGTATCGGAGCGAACGTTTTCCTAGACTACCAGTTACGCGTGGAATGATAAGAGGGCGAAAATTATTGTCTATAGCAGGATGGGCAAAACACGGGGTGCTATGGGAATTCATAGAAATGTATAAGAACGAATATAGTTTTGAACATCGCTTTATTGAAGCAGATAGAGGGGAAGATTGGGGCGGTAGACACGTTCTTGAATATGTCACACACGCACCAGGCAGTCCTCACGCAGGAAGACGTGTTTGGCCTAAAACAATCAATAACAACCTTTCAAAAAATAAAGTATAGGTTTTCAATCTTTCATTTTAAGAAAATAAATCTCAGAATTTCCTATTAACGTTTTTCTTAGAAGGTTATTCAGACATTATTTTTATTTTTTTAAAAAAATAAGGTTAAAATTGCATAAAAAATTATATTTGCATTCCGAATAGACACTTTTAACTATTTATGCCACGATTATGAGATGTCGCTAAAAATTATATCTAACTTAATAATTTTTTTACTATCTCTATGGGCCATTTGGATAATAATTACCGCAATATTTAATATAAGTATTATATTTCCATTTGAAGTTGTGGAGGATAAACAAATACCCCAAGAACGATTAGTCTCTATTCGACTCGCCTTGTTTGCG
>CACGLE010000009.1 GCA_902573725.1 uncultured SAR116 cluster alpha proteobacterium | reverse complement strand
AGGACTGCTTGATTCTGAGACAGTAGTTGAACTTTTAGAACGCGCATTAAGAAAACCTGTCTGAGCTGTTACTGGTTGTATCCACATGATTTGCCCCGCCATTTCAACTTCTATCTTACTTTTTTGGTTATCTTTAAACTGCCCTGTAAGTGAGTCAGCTTGTTGAATGTCTGTAATAATAATTGATGCTCTTCTAATATCCAGAGTTAAATCTCCAGATGAGCCAGCTGGTAATAAGGTATTGCTAGCCCATTCTGTTATCACAGATGAAGGATTAGGCATAATAAGATGCTCATTAAATGGCTCTTCACCTGGCATTTTCCAATTTTGGATTACTACCAGTTTTCTAGCATTAATTGATAGAGGTAAAAAATCGGATGATTGAAATGTTGGAATTTTTGGTTCATCATATATTTTCTGGCTGCATGCTGAGAAAAATATACATAATAACATTGTTAAAATAGAAAAACGCATCAATTCTCTCCCACTTGTCAATTATTGAGTTAAATACAATGACATGAATAATGGTATCTCATAATAATTAAGTTTCAATCTAAAAGTCTTAAATCTTGAAATATGAAAAATTTTTAATGTGACCTTAAACTAGAAGAGAATACACGTCTTTTTTTACAAAACTCACAATCTACAACCAGATTATCATTCTCATCCGTCAGGTTGACTAACTCATCTTTATCAATCGAACGGAGTATAGTTTCAACTTTTTCGTTATTACAGCGACATTGATCATTAATAGAACGCGGTGACTGAATGTATACCCCAAGCTCGTTAAATAATCTAAAAAGGATTACTTCAAGCTTTAATTTTGGATCTATTAACTCTTCCTTAGTTATTGTTTGAGCGAACATTTTCGCGTTGTTCCAAACTTCTATATCATAATCAGGTACTCTATTTTCCACCCCACCCTCATCTGCTATTTTTTGGATTAACAATGTTGCCGCCACCCATGAATCAGCCACTTTTTTTACTGATGTAATTAATTCTGTGTAAATTTGTTCAGAATTTTTAAACCAAACGGTAACTGAGTCTGCAACTGTTTTGCCTGATAATTCAACAATTCCTTGGTATCTTTTACTTGGGCCATTTTGTTCGATTGTGAATGCCATGTATCCATCAGCCATAAGTGTTTTAAGTTCATAATTTTGCAGAAATTGATTCTGCTCAAATGCCTTTTCGTCATATGCCGCATATGATCGCAAATCACCTTTATTAGTGACATCACAAAATAAGGTTGTTAGGGGTCCATCTCCCTTTGCTTGTAGTGTAATAATCCCGTCCAATTTAAAAGTTGTTGACAAACAAGATGTAACAACCATTGCTTCTGCTAAAATTGAGTTAATAGGATCAGGATAATTATGTCGATTTAGAATTTGCGTAACTGGTTTGACTAACCGACAAATCCGACCTCTTATTTTCGGAGTTTCTAGAGTTGGGCTTCCAGTTAAATAAAAAGGCAAGACAAAACTATTTACCGTTGGTGGGGGAAGTTTATTCGATGACTTTAAGTCATTTTCACCTGTAATAAATTCCATTTTTTTCTGCCAGAATAGCCTTGCCTTAAATTAATCTTTCATTATTAAATTTTATAATTAAATAAATGACAAAGAATAGCTTTTTGTATGTGGAGCCTATTTTCTGCCTCTTCAATAACCTTGCTTTGTGGACCATCTATAACGTCTTCGGTAACTTCATTACCTCTAATAGCAGGTAAACAATGGAGAAAAATGGCATCAGAATTAGCTACTTCAAACAGTTTTGAGTTGACCTGATAGGGTTTTAGGTCCTTCAATCTAGTACCTTCCTCATCCCCCATAGATATCCAAACATCTGTTATCAAAACATCAGCATCAAGAGCTGCCTTATGACTATCTTCATAAAGATTAATTTGTGCCCCTGAATCAATAGCCATTTTTATAAGCTTTTGATTCGGTTGATAACCCTTTGGACTAGCTATACGCAAATTGAATTTAAATTTTGTAGCAGCGTCAATCCAACTTTTTAGGACATTGTTTGAATCTCCAAACCAAGAAATATTTAATCCTTCAATACAATTGAAGTTTTCTTGAATAGTCATAATATCTGCCATAATCTGACAGGGATGAGAGACATTAGTAAGACCATTTATGATAGGAATTTCAGAATATTCTTTAAACTCAAGGAGGGTTTTGTGAGATTGAGCACGAATCATCACAGCATCAACATACCTTGACATAACCCTTGCCGTGTCAGCAATAGTTTCCCCTCTCGATAGTTGCATATCATTTGAAGTTAAAACCAAAGGTGTACCCCCAAGTTGTTTTATTCCAACTTCAAATGATATTCTCGTCCTTGTAGAACTTTTTTCAAAAATCATTGCTATCGTTTTATTCAGCAAAGGTGTTGGTGAAATCAATCCAGATTTAATCTGATGCGCTACAAGTAGAATATCATTAAGTTGTTTAGTTTTATAATCCGCAATATCAATAAAATTTGCTGACATGCATTTTTCCTTTAATTTTTTAAGTATTTAATGTTTCTAACTTGCTTCTTCAAAGCACTCTGTTAAGGCATCGCTAAATACATCAATCTCTTGTTTAGTTATAATCAGCGGAGGCAAAATACGGAGAGTGTTTAGGCCTGCAGGAACAGTCAAAATTCCTCTTATTCTCAAAGCGGCAGAGAGGTCCGCAGCAGTTAAATTTTCAGTTAACCCAATACCACGCAAAAGGCCAAGACCCTTTAATTGAGATATAAACTTTGGATAAACTACAAGTAATTTATTCAAACGATATTCTAAATAAGATGATACATCTCGAACATTTTGTAAGAAATCATCTTCCTCCAGAACGTCAAGAACACAATTTGCAACAGCCATAGCGAGTGGATTTCCGCCAAAAGTAGAACCATGACTGCCGGGTCCCATTGCGTTTCCAACTTCTTCTCTAGCAACAACTGCTCCAACTGGAAATCCACCACCAAGACCCTTGGCAAGAGCTACGATATCAGGCTGAATCCCTGATTGCTGAAATGCAAAAAGAGTTCCTGTCCTTCCCATACCTGTCTGAACTTCATCTGCAATAAGAAGTGCTCCAAATTCATCAGCTGCTTCTCTCAAACCCTGTAAATATCGCTCTGTAGCTACATTCACACCACCTTCCCCTTGAATGGGCTCAATCATAATTGCAGCAGTTTTCTCGTTAATAGCGTTCCTTAGCTTGTCCAGATTACCAAATGAAACATGCTCAAAACCAGATACACCCTCCCCAAAACCCTCACGATAAACTGGGTTTGATGTGGCTGATAACATTCCTAAAGTGCGACCATGAAATGCTCCTTCAGCGCAAAGGATATTCGTTTTTACTACTTTGTTTCTTCGATATTGAAACCTCCGAGCCATTTTTACAGAAGCCTCATTAGCTTCTGCCCCAGAATTACAGAAAAAAACCTGGTCAAGCTTACAAGCCTTAGCAAGACGATAAGCAAGACGTTCTTGTTCTGGGATTCTGTAGAGATTAGAAGTATGCCAAAGCATTTTCGATTGTTTGTTAAGTGTTTCAATCAATTTTGGGTGACAGTGTCCAAGAGTATTAACGGCAATTCCAGATGCACAATCAAGAAACCTTTTATCGTCATCCGTTACGAGATAGCACCCTTCACCTTTAACAAAACTTAGATCGATTCTGCTATAGGTAGGCATACTTGCATCTTGGTAACTAGGGGTTTGTTTTTCCATGAAATTGTTATCCTAAGTCGAAAATCAACATTAACTTGATTCTAATGGATGTAGATATGCCTTTTTGACTGGTATGAGAATCTCTTGACGCATTATACGATAATTTGTCAAGGAATGTTTACAAAAACTTTACTTAAAATGCTTTGCCAATTTTAATCCTTGAGATTGGTAATTTGATACCGATTGCATTGCTCCATATAAACTTTTAGGCGTTTCTGACATAGGTTCGTATACTAAACGACAAACGATTTGATCTTGCTCAACTAAAAATGGAACGTCATGTGAGCGCACTTCAAGAACGGCCCTAGTTTTCCCAACGTCAACAGAACCAAAACCAAAACCAGGATCAAAAAAACCCGCATAGTGGGCTCTAAATTCACCTACTCTAGTATCATAGGGTCTCATTTCAGCTGCAAAATTTTCAGGCACACACACAAATTCCCTACTTGCTAGAATATAGAATTCATCTGGATTAAGGACTAGACCACCACCCACCAAGTCAGTTGTTGTAACAGCCTCCCAAAATCGAAGTTTATCTAATCTGCCTACTTTATCTACGTCAATTAAACCCGCATGTTTTCGAGCTCTCCATCCTATAATGTCATTTTGTGATTCACTTTGTAAATTAACTGACAGCCCGATACCATCATTAATCAAAGCTGAAACAGAAATATTGCCTTCAGACCTTACTAAACCAAATTCCTGCTGAAGCACTATCAGCTCGTCATCATCAATGATCTTTGAACCAGAACGAAGACGCACTTGAGACAATCGTGAGCCTGTTCTTACGAGCACAGAAAAAGTTCGAGGCGATATTTCTGCGTAAAGAGGCCCTGAATAACCCTTATTAATTATTTCGAATTCACACGCATAATCTGTAATTAGCCTAGTAAATACATCTAGACGACCTGTAGAACTTTTTGGATTAGCCATGCCACCCAGTGTATCTGGTAAATTCAAGCTTTCTTGCAGCTCAACCAGATAAACACATCCTTTTTCTAAAACAGCCCCCTTTGTTAAATCCAACTCGTGTAACGCAAATTTATCAATTTTATCTGTTACCGTTGACTCTGCGCCTGGTAGAAATGAAGCCTGGATTCTCCAAGCTTTACCACCCAAACGCAGGTCAAGACTAGCAGGTTGAATCTGCCCAGGATCAAAAGGCATTGACGCCTTTATTACTTCCTGCTGAATAAGTGCAGACAAAGTTTGACCGGGCAAAACACCAGTAGATACAGTCATCAAACATTTATCCTTTAATTTCTATTACGGTTACGATTTAAGCTTATACCCTGACTCAAGGACATAGTAGCTTGTAATAAATAAAGCCACATTTAAAATAAACAAAACAAACAAACCAAATAAGACTGAGCTATCACTAATGCCCAAAATGCCATACCTAAATCCGTCTATAACTAAAAAAAACGGATTAAAAATGGCAAATCGTTCAACCGTATCTGGTAATCTATCAATCGAATAAAATGTGCCAGATAAAAAAGATAGTGGTTGAATTACGAAGTTGGTAATAGCAGCTAGTGAGTCAAACTTGTTAGCCCAAATACCTGCTAAAATTCCCACAAGTGACATAGCACAAGAGCCAAGCAATAGGAATGCTATTGCTATTGCTATATGATGAGGAAAACCTGTTTTAGCAATAAAAGAGAGTATTGTTATACTTATTATGCCAACGAAGACCCCTCGTGTTATACCTCCAAACAAAAAGGCAACTAATAATTCAAATGAACCTAGAGGCGGCATTAAGATATCAACTATGTTTCCTTGCACCTTGCCAATAATAATTGAGGAGGACGTATTTGCGAACGCATTTTGAAGAACTGCCATCATAGCTAACCCAGGAGCGAGAAATTGCATATAAGTTGCATCTTCAAAAGCGCTTGTTCTTCCCTCTAATGCAAGCGTAAAAACGAGCATAAAGAGTGCAGATGTTACAACTGGGGCTGCTAGCGTCTGCAATGAAACCTTCATGAAACGATGAACCTCTTTGCAGTACAAGGTATACATGCCACGCCAATTTATAATACCTATTTTTACCGGTCTTGTAAAATGTTCAGCTTTCATATCGCTTACCGTGAACTTGCAAAAAAATGTAACCTAACTTTACAAACTTAACAGAACGGTTTTAGATTGAACTTATGAAAAATGCAAATATCAATAGAGTGCCAACGAAAAAAAATAGCAAAAATCAGACAAGTGGAGTTTGCCAAAAAAATCTCATGAATAAAGCCCTGAATTATCTCAGCAAATATGCAAGTACAGAAGAAAAACTAAGGCAAATACTCGCAAAATACTGTAAAAGAAAATGGCCCCAGGCTACAATTCAAGATTCTGCAGAAAATATCAAAGCAACTGTACAATGGTGCTCTAAGAATGGATATGTAAATGATTATGATTATATGATTATGAAAATAAATTCTGGAAGATTAAAAGGACAGTCAGCCACACTAATTAAACAAAAGCTTTTACAAGCTGGGCTATCAAAAAATATCGTTTTAAAAGCATTTAAGGAAGATGAAAATCATTTTGAAAATGAATTTAAAGCTGCGCTAATTATGGCTAAAAAAAAGCGGATAGGACCGTTCTCATTAAAGCCAATCGATGACAAGTCTGAAAGAAGACGTCAGATAGCACGCTTAGCTAGGGCAGGATTCAATTACGAAATATGTAAAAATGTATTTGACTATTCTATTGAATCAAAAGCAAACTTGTAATCATTGATTTTAAAGATAAAAGATTATTTTTGACATTTATCCACTAAGGAGTATGCAACTACCATGAGCGAAGATTTAGTGTTTGAACCCTCTGATGAACTAAAAAAATCAAGCCATATTTCCAAGAATGATTATGATAGACTATATCAAGAATCTATTCTACAACCTGAACAATTTTGGAAAGAACATGGAAAACGAATTGATTGGATAAAACCATATCAAACTGTTTCAAACGTCTCATACAATAAGCCTGGTGTGTCAATCAAATGGTTTGAAGACGGCGTATTAAATGCATGTGCCAATTGTCTGGATAGACATTTAGAGACAAAAGGAAAACAAACAGCAATTATCTGGGAAGGAGATGATCCCACCCAATCCAAGCATGTATCATACGAAACACTCTATGAAGAAGTGTGTAAATTTTCAAATGTATTAAAACTTAATGGTATTAAGAAAGGTGATAGAGTTACCATATATCTGCCTATGATTCCAGAAGCAGCAGTTGCAATGCTAGCTTGCGCGAGAATTGGCGCTGTTCATTCTGTTGTCTTTGGAGGATTTTCACCCGATGCGTTGGCAGGTAGAATTACAGATTGTGATTCAACCTGTATTATTACTTCAGATGAAGGTGTAAGAGGCGGTAAATCTATACCTCTTAAACAAAATGTAGATGATGCTCTTAAAAACTGTCCAAATTGCACCACTTGCATTGTTATAAAAAGAACGGGAGGATCAATTTCTTGGGATTCTGATAGAGATATTTGGTATCATGAGGCAATGGAAAATGCATCTATCTTATGTCCACCAGAGGAGATGTCAGCAGAGGACCCTCTGTTTATTTTATATACATCTGGTTCTACTGGAAAACCAAAAGGGGTCTTGCACACAACTGGGGGATATATGGTTTATGCCTCTATGACACACCAATATGTATTTGATTATCAAGAGGGCGATGTTTATTGGTGTACAGCAGATGTGGGCTGGGTAACAGGTCATAGCTATATATTATATGGGCCCCTTGCAAATGGAGCAATTACGCTAATGTTTGAAGGTGTCCCTACATATCCTGATAGCAGCAGATTTTGGTATGTGGTTGAAAAACACAAAGTGTCAATTTTCTATACTGCACCCACTGCCATAAGGGCACTCATGCGTGATGGAGATGAACCCGTTAAAAAACACGATCGTTCGTCTTTGCGATTACTAGGAAGTGTAGGCGAGCCAATTAATCCAGAAGCGTGGATGTGGTATCATAAAGTTGTTGGTGACTCGAGATGCCCCATTGTAGATACATGGTGGCAAACTGAAACTGGTGGGATATTGATTGCTCCGTTGCCTGGCGCAATTCCAACTAAACCAGGCGCCGCAACTAAACCCTTTTTTGGTATACAACCTGTGATAGTTGATGAAGAAAATAACGAACTCATTGGGGAAGCTGAAGGAAATTTATGTATCAATAAAAGCTGGCCGGGACAAATGAGAACCGTTTATGGAGACCACAAACGTTTCGAGGAAACATATTTTTCAACATTCAAAGGGCGCTATTTTAGCGGAGATGGCGCAAGGCGTGATAAAGACGGATATTTTTGGATAACCGGAAGAGTCGATGATGTATTAAATGTATCAGGACATCGCATGGGTACAGCTGAAGTGGAATCTGCGCTGGTATCCCATGAAAATGTGGCAGAGGCTGCTGTTGTTGGCTATCCTCATGAATTAAAAGGTCAAGGGATTTATGCTTATGTGACTTTAGTAGCAGGAATAAAAACTAATGATGCACTCGAAAAAGCTCTTAAGCTCTGGGTAAGAAAGGAAATTGGTGCTATCGCAACACCTGATTTAATCCAATTTTCACCTTCACTTCCAAAAACAAGGTCTGGAAAAATCATGCGACGCATTTTAAGAAAAATTGCTGCCAATGATTTTGAGGAGCTAGGAGATACATCAACACTTGCTGACCCATCTGTTGTTGAAGACTTAATCAACAATAGAGAAAATAAGTGACTAATTATCTAAAATCATTGATTGACATGATTCATTTTAATTCCCATATCTTCTCAGTCATTAATCAATGATTGCATATGACAGTATCTTACAAAACATATTTTCAATAATACCTGTAAACACAACATCGTGAAAGAATTATAGAGCCTTATGAATTCAATTCTTAATTTAATTAATAGCATTGTAGATTTATACTGCTTCACACTTATTGTATATGTTGTGTTAAGCTGGCTGGTAGCCTTCAATATAATTAATCCATGGCAACCAATTGTGCGCTCCTTATATACTGGGCTATCAAGATTACATGATCCTCTGCTAGATTGGATACGTTCTGTTGTTCCAAATTTTGGGGGACTGGATATAAGCCCCGTGATTTTGCTGCTTGCTATTCAGTTTGCCCGAAATTTATTATTTGAATTGCTTTTATAGCAAAAGTTTTTTCCCGAACTTGTTTTTTTAGTTTAACGAGATTAATCATTGACCCGTTATCATTGGTATTCATATGCTGAAAATAAATGGGTAAATTATGGGTTTAAAAAAAGCTACTATTATTGATGGAAAGGAATTTTCCAGTCGAACAAACCAATCTCTCCTTCCTGATGTGAAATTAATCGTTGAAAAAATAGGAAGGCCACCAGCATTAGCTGTTATACTTGTTGGAGAAGATGCTGCAAGCCATGTATATGTTAGAAATAAAATCAAACAGACAAAAGATGCAGGCATGGTTTCAATTGAACATCAACTTTCAGCAGAAACAAGTGAGAAAACTCTGTTGTCTCTAATTGATACATTAAACAAAGATGATCAAATTGATGGAATATTAGTACAACTTCCATTACCAAAGCACATAAATGGGAACTCAGTAATTCAGACTATCAATCCTGAAAAAGATGTAGATGGGTTTCATGTTGTTAATGCAGGAAAGCTTGCAACTGGTCAAAAAGGATTAGTTCCATGCACTCCCCTTGGATGCTTATTGCTATTGCAAAACACAATTGGAGATTTATCTGGCTTGCATGCTGTAATTGTTGGTCGGTCAAATATTGTCGGAAAACCTTTAGCTCAATTATTACTAGCCGAAAATACTTCAGTTACAATTGTCCACTCTAAAACAAAAAATATCACTGAAATTACATCAAAGGCTGATATATTGATTGCGGCTGTTGGGCGTGCTGAAATTATAAAATCAAACTGGATAAAACCAGGTGCCTGCGTCATTGATGTAGGTATCAATAGAATAGAAACCCAAGAAAAAGAAACTGGGAAATATCGAATTGTGGGGGATGTAGATTTTTCACAAGTTAAAGAAAAAGCTAGTTTTATTACACCTGTTCCAGGTGGAGTGGGTCCAATGACCATTAGCTGCCTACTCAGAAATACAGTCATAGCCACAGCAAAGCGTAAAGGGGTTGAGATCAGACTCAAATAATCCATCTTTGTATATGGAAAATTATTTTAATGTAGAGGAAAATTATGGGCTGGAAAATGGTTTTAATTGCTCTGGCTATGCTTTCTGTAGCCGGTATTTTATTATGGGGCGTAATTACAATGGCAAGGGGCGGAGAATATAATAAGAAAAATTCCAACAAAATAATGCGGTATAGAATTGTTTTTCAGGCTGTCGCCTTATTTATCTTTTTGGGCTTATTATTAATTCGTGACTAATTATTTAAGAGGTGCTTAAGTTGGTAAAACTGAACAAAATATATACTCGAACTGGTGATGATGGACAAACGGTGCTTGTAAACGGCCAACGTGTTGCAAAACATGCCAAGCGTCCAGCGGCTTTTGGTGAGGTAGATGAACTAAATTCTGTTATCGGCATGGCACGTAATTTTGCAGATAATACTGATATTGATGATATGCTTGCTAGGATACAAAATGACTTGTTTGATTTAGGCGCAGATTTGGCGACACCCGAGATGGATGATAATATTCCATGCTTAAGAATAACAGAGAAACAAGTGAAAAGAATAGAACGTGAGATAGATGTGTTAAATGAAGATTTGTCGGACCTATCTTCATTTATTTTGCCGGGGGGCAGTTCTCTCTCCAGCTGGTTGCACTTCGCACGCACAGTTGCAAGAAGGGCAGAAAGGGAGATTGCTGCACTTTCTGCTGAAGAGCCAATCAATAAATTTGCAATGCATTTTATTAATCGGCTATCAGACCATTTATTTGTATTAGCTAGAGTTGCTAATCAAAATGGCAAAAATGATGTTTTGTGGGTGCCTGGCGCGCAAACCGGTAAACAAAAATAAAAACCTTGTTGAAACTCTAAGGAAAATTAGTAAATCTCATTTAACTAAAATAGAATTCCAAAAAATAAAAAGGATAAAAAAATGAAAATTTTGGTGCCTGTCAAACGGGTAATTGATTACAACGTCAAAGTAAGAGTAAAACAGGATCAAACTGGTGTTGAGCTAGATAATGTCAAAATGGCAATGAATCCCTTTGATGAAATTGCTGTAGAACAAGCTCTGCGTGTAAAAGAAGCAGGCGACGCAGATGAAATCATAATTGTCTCAATAGGCCCAATTCAATCACAGGAAACCATAAGAACAGGTCTTGCAATGGGCGCAGACAGGGGCATTTATATTGATGCTCCTCATGAGACAGAACCTCTAAGTGTAGCCAAATTACTTGCAAGTGTAACCGAGAAAGAAAAGCCTGGATTAATTATGTGTGGAAAACAGGCAATCGACGATGACAACAACCAAACTGGTCAAATGACTGCCGCCATTCTTGGATGGTCGCAAGCCACTTTTGCATCGTCTGTTTCCTTGACTAAAGATAATGCAAAAGTTGTTCGTGAAATTGATGGAGGACTTGAAACGATTAATATAAAATTGCCTGCGGTTATCACTGTAGATTTGCGTTTAAATGAGCCAAGATATGCATCCCTTCCGAATATAATGAAGGCAAAAAAGAAACCAATTGATACTTTGACTACGGAAGAGCTTAATGTTGACGTAAAACCTCGCTTATCCGTAATAAAAGTAGAAGAACCATCTACAAGAGAGGCTGGAATTAAGGTTAACTCAGTGGAAGAACTCGTTGAAAAACTCCAAGCAGAAGCAAAGGTGATATAATGACAATTTTAGTTATCATAGAACATGACAATGAAAACATTTTACCAGCTACGTTTAATGCTATAACAGCAGCTTTGAAGTTAGAAACGCCAATCGAAGCACTGGTAGTTGGAAAAGATGTAAAACAAATTTCTGAAGCAGCTTCAAAAATAGAATTCATTTCTAAAGTTATCGTGGCTGATAGCGCCGAATATGCTCATAATTTGGCTGAAAACATAGCTCCATTGATAAAACAAATCGCTCAGAATTATTCGCATATTTTTGCACCCGCAACAACCTTTGGTAAAAATATTATGCCGCGCACTGCTGCTCTTTTAGACGTTATGCAAATATCTGATATCATAGAAGTAATTTCTTCTGATACCTTTAAACGTCCCATCTACGCTGGAAATGCTCTTGCAACCGTAAGATCATCTGATCCAATCAAATTAATTACTGTTCGATCAACTGCTTTTGAGGCAGCAGAAAAATCTGGTGGGACTGCTGAAATAATTAACGTTGAGGGAACAGGAAGCATAGGTTTGTCTGAATTTGTGTCATCTGAACAGTCTGGCTCTGAAAGACCAGAACTAACTTCAGCCGGAATTGTTATTTCTGGTGGGAGAGGAATGCAAGATAAGTCCAATTTTACTATGTTAGAAAACGTAGCTGATAAGCTAGGCGCTGCTGTTGGTGCGTCAAGAGCGGCTGTAGATGCCGGGTTTGCCCCAAATGACTATCAGGTAGGTCAAACAGGAAAAGTTGTGGCGCCAGAACTTTATATGGCGGTGGGTATTTCAGGTGCTATTCAACATTTAGCAGGTATGAAAGACAGTAAAGTAATTGTGGCCATTAATAAAGATGAAGAAGCCCCTATTTTCCAAGTTGCTGATTATGGTCTAGTCGCTGACCTGTTCGAAGCAATACCTGAATTAGATAGTAAATTATCATAAGACATAGAGAATTACTTTTCATTAGTTAACGCTGAATAATAAAAAATTTCTGATACCTTTGACAGTTGCAATATCATAAGTCTAAAAACGCTACTTTAGCGTAAACATCATTAATGATCTGAGGCTTTGACCAGTCCACCGCTCCAATATGGAACAAACCCCTTGTCTGTTCTGAATTGATTAAAAATGTGACTGGTAATGCGGATACTTTTAATTTTTTTGCCCAGATAGCTTGAGGATCAAAACCTCTCAATAAATTATAGATTTTTTGATTATCTAAAAATACGCTCACATGACTTTTTGGAGTTCTGTCTGTTGATACGAGCAATATTTCAATTTGATTTTTCTTTAAATGTTTTGCTGCCTTGTCAAGATGCGGAAGTTCGATGATACAAGGAGCACACCAAGTGGCCCAAAAATTTATCAAAAGGGGTTTTCCAAGGAATTGTTTCAAATGTAATTCTGTGTCATCCTCATAATGTATAGGTGCATCCGGGAAAGGTTCAACAACTTTCTTCCAGTTCAATTCAGAATGCGCAGATGAAATTATAAATGGAGATGCAAACAAAGATGCAATGTATGCTGTTTGGTTTAAAAACCTTCTTCTACTTTTATAAATTTTAGGCTGATAATTTTTCATTTCTATTTTATAACACGCGCAAAAAGAGAGATAATAGTGCATGTCGAAAAAAAATAAACAAAAATCATCCATATGGGGTGGTAGATTTAAAACTGGCCCATCTAATTTGATGCAAGAAATAAATTCATCGATTTCTTTTGATAAAATTCTGTATTCAGAAGATATAGAGGGATCAAAGGCACATGCAAAAATGCTAGCCACGCAAAAAATTATTTCCCCTGAAGATTTCAAAGCCATAAAACAGGGCCTAGACAAAATTCATGAGGAAATTGCAACAGGGCATTTTTCCTTTAGCGTTGAGCTCGAGGACATCCACATGAATATTGAAACGAGACTTAGTAAGTTAATTGGTAAACCAGCAAAACGCCTACATACTGCGCGTTCCAGAAATGATCAGATAGCTACTGACATTAGACTATATTTAAGAAATCAAATTGACCAATTAGATTTTATATTAAAAAAACTTCAGAAAACATTATGGAAAAAAGCTGAGAAAAATACTCTAACTCTTATGCCAGGATATACTCACCTTCAAACTGCTCAACCTATAAGTTTCGGATTTCATCTTGCTGCATATATTGAAATGATAGGAAGAGATCGGGAAAGATTCCAAGACTGTAGAAAACGAATTAATGAATCTCCCCTTGGAGCTGCTGCACTTGCTGGCACCTCTTTTCCAATTGATAGACACCTAACAGCGAGCTTACTAGGTTTTGATAGGCCTATGCCAAACGCACTTGATGCTGTTTCGTCTCGTGATTTTGCTTTAGAGTTCGCAAGTGTAGCTACCATTTGTTCTATTCACCTATCAAGACTAGCTGAAGAGATTGTAATTTGGTCCACTGATGGATTTAATTTTATTCAATTGTCGGATAATTTCACCACTGGATCTTCAATAATGCCACAAAAGAAAAATCCTGATGCAGCAGAGTTAGTGAGAGCAAAACCAGGCAGGATAATAGGACATTTTACATCACTGGCAACTATCTTAAAGGGTCTGCCGCTTGCTTACGGAAAAGACTTACAAGAAGATAAGGAGCCTCTGTTTGATACACAAAAAACTTTGTTTATGAGTATTTCTGCAATGACTGGCATGATTGAAGACATGCATATTAATGCTACTGCTATGCGTAATGCGCTTCAGAAGGGCCATCCAACTGCTACAGATCTGGCAGACTTTCTTGTTGTTAAATTAGGAAAAACTTTTCGTGATGCGCATCATATAAGTGGCAAAATCGTTGCGTTAGCTGATGAAAATAAAAGTGCGCTTGAGGATTTAATTCTCGCAGATATGCAAAAAATTGAACCAAAACTTGATCAATCTGTCTATAACATACTTAAAATTGATAATGCCTGCAATGCTCGTGCTAGCTTTGGCGGAACCGCTGCAGCTCAGGTAAAAGAACGATTGAAGGAAGCAGCTGTGCGATTTGATCTTAACGATAAAGAAAATTAGGATAACTTAATGAGAAATATTATATTCTTATTTTTAATATGTAGTATTTTCATAGTCCAAACATCCTGCGGTAAAAGAGGTATACCTCAACGCCCATCGGAGATTTCACAAGTTAAATCTACAGGTTAAATTAATACTAACTTGAGGATAAGTTTTATGATTTCATCAAATACTAATATAAATAAGATAAGAAATAATCAAAACGGTCTGCAAAATGACTTATTAACAGAACTTGCTGACATTTATGCGACCCCGTTATATGTATATGATGGTAATAAAATTCTTGAAAATTTTTATGCATTCCAAAAAGCTGTATCGATGCTTGATTGCAAGGTTCATTTCGCTGTTAAAGCAAATTCATCAATTGCTATTTTATACTTACTAGGCAAAGCTGGCTCTGGAGCGGATATTGTTTCAGGGGGTGAGCTAAAACGAGCGCTGGCCGCAAATATAAAGACAAGCGACATAATTTTTTCTGGAGTTGGAAAAACTGATGAAGAGTTACTATTGGCCATGAAACACTCAATTGGACAAATCAACGTAGAGTCAGGTGCAGAATTAGAGAGACTTTCGGACCTTGCGTCTTCAAATAATCTTAAATGCTCAGTAGCACTGAGAGTAAATGTAGATGTTGACCCAGGAAGTCATGTTAAAATTTCAACAGGCCAAAATAGTACGAAATTTGGAATTTCTATTAATGATGGTCAAGCTGAAAACTATTATCAAAAAATTACTTTGCATCCAAATTTAGTTCCAGCCGGACTTGCTGTACATATTGGTTCACAAATTCGAAAACTAGCGCCATTTGAAAAAGCTTATAAAGCATTGCTTAACTTTTCAAATCATCTTCGTAGTAAAGGGTTTGATGTACCTTGCCTTGATTTAGGAGGGGGAGTAGGCGTTGATTATGAAACAAATATGAGTCCAGATTTTTTTGATTATGGAACGTTAGTTAACCGCTTGTTTGCTAATCAGGGATATAGATTAGGATTTGAGCCAGGGAGAGCTATCGTTGCTAATTGTGGAAATCTTATTACCAAAGTGATTTATGTTAAACAGGGTTTTGATAAACGGTTTATTATCGTTGATGCTGCCATGAATGATTTACTAAGACCCACCTTATATGACGCATATCATAGAATTGATAGCCTGCGCACGCGAGGCGATTTTAAAGAGATTGCAGATATTGTTGGCCCTATTTGTGAAACAGGTGATTATCTAGCAAAAGAAAGGTTAATGCCCCTTGTTGAGGCTGGCGACTATCTAGCGGTGCGAAGTGCTGGTGCCTATGGTGCAGTTATGATGTCAAATTATAATACAAGGCCTGAGGCATCGGAGGTTTTATACTATAATGGAGAAGCACATTTAATTCGTAAACGAAGAACAGTTGATGAGCTTATAAAAATGGATACTAATCCTTTTGTATAAAATTTTTATTATTTTGATTTATATGATAAAAAATCGACTTGTATTTCTGCTTTTTCATCTGCATCAATCGTAATTTGTGCAAAAAATGGAACATGTTCAGAGGCATCAATTGTGATGCTATCTGGCCATATTTCATGAGTTGACAATAAAAGGCCGGTGGGATCGATCACAGTTATTTTTATTGGAAGAGTATGAACTCGCATTGAACCATTATTAAAAATATCACCTCTAACCCGCAAGATATCATCTTTCCAATCTGTCTGTAGGTTTTGAATAGTAAGGCTTTCAGATGAATAATTAATATTAATCCCTGCTAGCTCAAAAAACGTTGATAGTTTTGGGTAGTATGCTGTGACGGTTGCTCGGTAAGTTATTAATGCAAAGATGGCTAAAACAAGCACCATACAAATTATAAATAACCAAATTGAAAAAGCTAAAAAAATTGATTTTTTATTTTTCTTGAGAATATCTTGTCTGTTTTTTGGCCCTTGTAATTTTTGGGTTGTAGCTTCAGCAGAAAGGTCTTCATTTCTATTTAAATTTAACTTTGGTGTGTTAGTTTCCTCTCCATTATCTGGAAAAATAGTCCAAACATGCGCGCATACAGAACACTTTACCTGCTGTCCCTTTTGAGCAATTTTGCTTTTGTCAATCTGAAAAATTGTTTTACAATTATGACAAGTTATTAGCATTCAATCTAAATCCTAAAAAAATTAGTTAAACAACACTAAAGATAGTAATAGCTGATTTAACTTGATTATTTATCTGATACGAAGTGAAGTTAAAGAGTAATAAATTCATTCTAAAATTTTATAACTAAGAAGAGCTCTTGTCATGTCCTTTATTCCTAATTCCATTCAAAGAGTTTTCTTATGCTTTCTACTTATAGCGGGATTGGTATTGGCAAGTTTTCAACAATTCATTCTCACACTTCCAAAAGCTAATATTTCTTTAGTTGAACCCTTGAATGGCATAGTTGTAGTAACAGGTGGACAAGCACGTATCCAAAAAGGATTGGAAATGCTGTCCGGGGGTAAAGCAAACAAAATGCTTATTTCAGGCGTGGGACAAGGTATTTCAAAACAATTATTGAAAGAAAGTTTATCTCTTTCAGATGAACAGGCTTTGTTTTTTGATTGCTGCGTTGAAATTGAGTTTACCGCGATTGATACTAATGGGAATGCAAGAGCAACTGTTCGATGGATGCAAAAACATAATCTGAAGGATGTTTTACTTGTTAGCGCAAATTACCATTTGCCAAGGGCAGAAATTATTTTTAGACGATATCTACCAGAAAAGGAAATATATTTTCAGGCTGTGAATCCGCCCGATTTAAAATTATCACATTGGTATTTAAGCTGGCAGACAAGTAGACTTCTACTAAAAGAATATCTTAAATTTTTGTTTGTAAAATTTAGTTTTAAATAAAACTAGTAATTAAGATCACTCTTTTGCAAAACCTATATCAATAATTGATCGTCTTATTTCCCCTGTGCGCTTAAATAAATTTAAAAGTTTATCTCCCTCCCGCTGATTGATAGCTTTCTGAAGGAATGCGAGGTCCTCTGTAAATCGTTCCAGCATTTCAAGCACAGCCTCATCATTATTTAAAAATACGTCCCGCCACATGGTAGGATCTGAAGCTGCAATTCGGGTAAAATCCCTAAATCCAGACGCTGAAAATCTAATAACATCATTTTTTAAGTCATGTTCCAAATCTGAGGCTGTACCGACTATAGTGAAGGCAATTAAATGAGGCAAATGAGAGGTTATTGCCAGAACCTTATCATGATAATTTGCGTCCATGACCTCTACCATAGAACCTAATTTCTCACAAAATCTCTTAATCACTGAAATTGCAGAGTTTGCTTTTTCGTCACCAATTAGAAGCCAATAGTGATTCTTAAACAAAGTAGGGAAACCTGCAGATGGTCCCGAAAACTCAGTTCCTGCTAATGGATGACCAGGAACAAAGGAAATATGAGGCAAGACAAGGGGATTAATATCGTCAATAACAGAACGTTTGGTTGAACCAGTATCCGTAAGAATAGCGCCTGGCTTAAGATTTGAAATAATTTTTTTAACAACCCCAGCCATAGCTCCAACCGGCACTGCTAAAAATATGATATCTGCATCTCTAACAGCTGCCCTTATATCATCGACCAAATTTACAGGAAGCCCTATTTTTTCTGCCTCTAATAGAACTTCCTTAGATGCATCAAAACCAGTAACGGTCGCTGCAGCACCAAAATATTGAGTTGCACATATAATAGAACTACCAATTAATCCAAGGCCTATTACAGCAACATTTGGAAGCTTATCAGCCATTTGCCTTAACTAGCCTCCTGAAGAAGAATTTTTCTTAAACATAGTGTAAATTTTTCCATTTCGTCAGTTCTTCCAATCGACATTCTTAGCATTTCTGGTAAACCATAGGGGGTCATATCTCTAAGCTGAATACCTTTTTCCATAAGATGATTAGAAATATAGGCCGCAGAAGGCCCATTTTTATTTCTAAAATCGAGTAGCATAAAATTTGCTTGGCCTTCTAATGTTTTAACACCCATATCATTAAATCTATCTACTATCTCATTCATCCAAAATTTATTATGGGCAACTGACTTTTCTTGAAAGGCTATGTCTTGTACAGCAACTCTCCCAGCTAAAGCGGCAATTTGATTAACTGAGAATGGTCCCCGTATGGATTGCAGGGTCGCAAGAATATCCGGGGGGCAATAACCCCAACCCAATCGCAACGCTGCTATTCCAAATAACTTAGAAAACGTCCTAAGCATAACGACGTTATTATTAGATTCAACCAGCTTAGCTGCATTAGATAGTCCAGAGGTCACATATTCGCAATAAGCCAAGTCAAGAATAAGAAGGACAGATTTTGGAATTGAATCGATCAATCTTGTTAATTCCTGGTCAGAAATCATTGAACCTGTTGGATTATTGGGATTTGCAAGAAACACCATTTTTGTCTTTGGTGTAAGCTTAGAGATAATAGAGTCTACGCTTACTGTAAAGTTAACATCTGGCGCAATGATAGGGACGCCTCCAGCTATTTTTATTGCCTGCGGAAATACCAAAAAACCATACTCTGTATGAATCGCTTCATCACCAGGGTTTAAAAAAGCGGTGCATAATAAATAAATAAGCTCATCAGAACCATTTCCTGTTAAAATTTTCTCTGGCTTTAGCCTAAACCTCAATGCTATTGATTCTATTAAAGCCTCATCTTGTTGCGCAGGATATCGATAAAACTTTATATCATTTTTTTTAATTGCCTCTTCAACTAGAGGGGAACACCCAATTCCATTCTCATTTACAGACAACCGAATTAATGATTTGGATATTTTTTTACCAAAATTAGGTCTATAACTCACCAGAGTTTGTATAGCATCAGCTGGCTTTGGCTTAATTGTCATTATAAAGATATCTCCAACTGTAAAAATGAAAAACGCTAAAATTATCCTAGTTTTAACTAGATGTTAGATTAACCCAAGCTCCAATATAAACAAGTTCCTTTGAATTATTTTCTGAAAAGAAACCAGGTTTTTCAATTATTGCTGTTTCTGAAACATTGAAACTCTTAAAAACTGAAACATCAAAGCCTGTTTCTTCTGGCATGTTTTTGCAGATTATAGCAACATTATCTATCTTATGATTAAGGTAAATACCCGTCTTTTTTCCAAGATGCATTCCAATTTTAGAGAGTTCTGAATAAGGAAAAAATGCAATTTCTGCATCATTTTCCAACAATTTTTTTATTATATCTTTTTCTGTTTTACATTGTTCATGTTCCAAGAAATTAGAACTAAATTCCTGAGTAAATTTTTCTAAACCTCGAAGACTTATAATCTTGAATTTTGGTTTCTGTCTATGAACACTTGAAGCTAATAATAATCTCCACATCCTAATGACAACATCTTTTTCAAAATCATTATCTATTTGCAAAAGAAGCTTATGCATAAGTAGAGCTTCTCTAGCTGGGCGGTAAACTGGGGTACCATCTAACTTTACTGAAGCTATTTCATTAGAGAGAGACAAACGCTGCCTAATTAAATCAAGTAACGCTTGGTCTATTTTATCTATTTTTTGTCTTATTTCGAAAAGTGTGTCTGACATAAAAATTCCCCCAAAAGTTGCCATCACAGTAAAAAATTTCTCGCTATTTTTCAGAACTTTATTATTCTTCTACAGAATAAGCTGACTGGCTTTTTACAGACGCAAACAACCGTTTCTTTGCTGCAACCCTGTTTTTATTTGGTTCTGCATAAACCAATTTATTTGCTTCAACAATTAGCACTCCTCCAAGAAGTGGTAACAAGCACTCCCCAAAAACTTCTACCTGGTTAGAAAATATCCTAGGTAATTTATCTACGAATGGTGGCAAAAACAAACCTCTTGTGCATTTTTCTGGATTTAACCCTGTATTTTTTAATAGGGAGAAAATTTGACGTTTGCTGAAAGGGGTGCCGTGTCCAAAGGGTGTTGTTTCAGCTCTTGACCACAAGCCACCACGATGAGGCACAATCATTATAAGTTTACCCGCACTTCTTAAAACCCGACTCGCTTCCAACAAAAATCCATTTTTATCTAGAATAAATTCAAGCGCATGCGTTATTAAAACATAGTCAACTGAGTCACTCTCCAACGGCCAACTTGTTGAGTCAATCAATGCGCTATATACAACATTTTCGTATTCCCATGGCATACCACCAATTTCAGATGGCATTAACACTGGAAACATTGCGCTCCTCTCAGGAAAAATAGAGGGAAAACCAACCACAAGGTTTGAAGTTTTATTTGATGGCGTCCAGATTTTTAATAGCTCTTTATTCAATAGTCTCGCAACCATTTGTCCACGTGTGCTATTATAAAAGGCATCTATTTTTCCTACATCATATAACATTGCTTATCCTTTATATGATATCGAATAAACATACCTCAAAATTCTTTTTAAAAATAGCAAGATTTATTAAATGAAATCCATTTAAATGTATTATTCACAAACTTACTTGCAATTAGACAAGATATAAGCGGCCTCGCGGATATCAGAATAGACATCTGGCTTACAAGTGCGAATGGACACACCTATAACCGAAGGCATCTGACTCACTAAATCATATATCTCACGTGCCAATGTTTCCTGCAAATCAAAATGTTTGCTTCTACATAATTTCAAGACAGCGCTTCTCACCGTATCATAGTCAAGTGCCTCAGAAATTTTGTCAGAACTGGGTTCATTTTTTGGATCAAGGTTAACATCCAAATCAATTAAAATGCGTTGTGGCTTTTCACGCTCAAACTGATGAATTCCAATTGAGCAAATAACTTCAATACCATAAAGCTGAAAACATCGTTTTAAATTAGGTTCATACATTTAATTATCTTCCATAAAAGCAACATCCCGAGGTAATGGCTGCAAATGCGCTCCTCCATCAAGAATAATTGTCTCTCCCGTCATAGAAGATGTAGATAATATTAAACGCGCAGCAGCGACTATATCTTCTTTATCTGCGCCTTTTCTTAGCAAATTTCGTTTATGAGACCGTTTGAATTCTTCATCTGTTTGGCCGCCTGAGGGAAGGGTAATTCCGGGGGCAATTGCATTTACCCTGAGTGAAGGTGCATATGCCTGTGCTGCCAAAATACCAAAATTCTGGAGAGCCGCTTTTGATAAAGTATAGGTGAAGTAATCTGGATTAAGGCCAAATAACTTTGAATCAAGAATATTTATTACACATCCACTATTTTTTGCTCTAAATTGTTTCGCAAATTCCGAAGTTAAAATTGCGGGAGCAGCAACATTAACCGCTATATGTCTTTGTAAAGTCTGGACAGAGAAATCATTAATTTCATCATAAACGAATAAAGAGGCATTGTTTATCAAAGCAGAAAGAGGTAGCCCCCGAGAAGCGTCTTTAATTAATTGTTTACAGGCGTCGGGATTTGACAAATCAGCTTGAAGAACTTCGACTTCCCTACCCTTTTCTATAAGGCGTTTACAAAGTGCCTCTGCTGATTTTCTGTTCTTATTACAATGTATTATCACGTGCCAACCATCTGCTGCGAGATGTGTTACAAGCGCAGCTCCAATACGCTTAGACCCACCTGTAATTAAAATTTTTTTTAAGCTTAAACCCATTTTTTGTCCTAAATTTCAATAAAAAACATAACACAGGAAATATATAAACCAATAGTAAAACGCGCAGAATTTAAAGTGCCGGAGCTATAAAATGAGGATAAATTGAAGTCTGTTTACAGATTTCCAAAGCGTTTAATCCACGCAGTAATCCGTAATTTGTAACCAAAACAGATATTAAGCCCGCTGCATTAGCTCCTAAAATGTCTGTATGTAACGAATCTCCAATCATAGCTATTCGCGATTTTTTCAGGGCCTTCGTTGTTTTTCTCTGAAGAATTTTAATAGCCATTTGAAATGAAGCGGGATAAGGTTTTCCATACCATTCAACTGGAAATTCTGCCTGCTTCATAGCTCGAGCCACCCAATATCCTGGTTCGGCAGAAAACCTATTTTCTTGTGGGGCTGTAATATCTGGATTTGCAACGAAAACAGTCCTAGGATTTTCTCTCAATGCTGCCTCAAGTTTTGATTGCTTGGTATCTGTCCACCCAATACTTCCCATAAACGCAAAAGCATCAGCTTGCCGCAAAGTATCATAATAAATCCCCACTTTATGATTGAAATCCAAACAATGTTTAAGTGGTGCGGTGGCTTCATCTAGGCGCATTATATTTTTTTCAGATTTATTTATTAGCTTTTCCTCAAGGACATCTCTACTCGATATAATGTCATGCCTTTTAATTTCCAATCCCCAACTTTTATAAATCTGTGCTGTTTTCTTGGAAGGCTGACTAGCACCATTCGTTAGAATAACAAACGGAAGATTGCGCTGGGAAATTTCAGAAAAAAATTTGTGGAAACCCGGAGTTAAATTATTTCCAATGTTAACGATTCCATACCCATCTAAAATTAGTCCATCCACCTCATCAAGAAGTTCACTAACAGAACCTAAAATTTTTGGATCGATTGATTTAGTTTTGGGTAAAATTGGCCTTAATAACTCGTAAATCTTAAATGCGCTTTCTGCATTTAATTTATTTGCAGGTGGAATTTCAGCACTGTATAAGTTCATCTTATTGTAATTACTATAATCAGGACTATTTTCTTTATCAGTCATATTTATACACGTTTTTCTGAAAAAATTGACATCTTGTGATTCCCATTGTTGAACAATTTTAGATTGAATTTCCTTAAGTGATAAACCTCAGTAGCGGAGAATTCAAATTAACACATTAAAACAATCATATGAATTTGTCATTATTGGTTCTGGAGTGGCTGGATTATCCGCTGCAAACACTCTTACCAAAAATAAAAGAGATGTGCTCATAATTGATAAGGGTAATAATCCTGGCGGTAGATTATCTACAAGAAACCACCGTTTATTTTCGTTTGATCATGGTGCTCAATTTTTCACAACAAAAGATAGTGAATTTAATGAATTAGTTCAAAAAGGTGCTAAAAATAAAGAAATAGCTATTTTTGATCATCCCCAAAAAGGCCCAGTATACGTTGGAAATCCTGTATTTAAGTCATTTATTTCAACATTAATAAGCCCTTTTAATATTGTTCAAAATGCACTTGTAACAAAAATTAAAAAGGAAGTGGAAAAAGGTACTAGAGGTTGGTGTATATCAATTGAAAACTCAAAGCCTATTTATGCAAATAATGTTATTCTGACAATGCCCGCACCCCAAACACATGCAATACTTCCAGAATTCCTAACAGAGCTAAGACAAACGAGCTTGAACGCTGAATATCAGCCTTGTATTGCAATTTTAGCGGGTATTCAATTATCATACGATTCTGCGTTAATTTTGAATAAGAAACGGTCAATATTTGAACCTATATTACTGGAAAAAAGAAACATAAGCTGGTCCATTGGAAAATGGTCACATGGAGGAAAGAATAACACGTCTTATTTCTCTATAATCATTCATGCGAGTCCCAAGTTTTCCTTAAAAAATATTGAAAGGAATCTAAATCACCTGTCTCATGAATTATGGGGGGAATGGAAATCAATAATTAGTGAGGATAACAAACTCAATATATCTGCGCTACCAGAACAAATTTCTTACTTAGAAGGCCATAAATGGCGTTTTGCGAGGGTATCCAAAATTGCCGATGACTCACATATGCGCACTGATATGCAACATTCCATTGCTCTAGCAGGTGACTGGCTTTCTGGACCACGCATTGAATCAGCGTGGATTTCAGGAAGAAAAGCCGCTATTTCATTATTAACAAAATAATAATATCAATTTACCGCTCGAAATAATATTTAATTTCTAATTAGTATAACACATAAGAGGTAAAAACAGATGCAACACTTGACAGAAATAGTCCAAGATGTATAGTTTCGCATCTTCTTGAGATGTTATTGCTTAATTTAACTCTTATGAATTTTAACTAACTATATTTGTTGCAAAATTTAAACTGATTAAGAAATTTTATTAACTTTTTATTAAAGGTGTCTCCATGTATGCTGTGGTGAAAACAGGTGGAAAACAATACCGCGTTTCAAAAAATGACACAATAATGGTTGAATTTATTAAGGGAGAGACTGGTTCAACTATTTATTTAGACAATGTGATGATGCTAAATAATAATGGTGATTTAACAATTGGAACACCAAAAGTGGATGGCGCCTTAGTTTCCGCCAAAGTTGTAAAACAAGCTCGCGGTCCTAAGTTAATTATTTTTCGTCGAAAGCGACGTAAAAACCATCGAAGAACCCAGGGACATAGACAAGATTTAACACTTCTCAAAATTTTAGATATAAGTCCAGATGGGAAGATAAAAGCAACAACTAAAAAAACCCAACCAGAAAAGGAAAAAGAAGATAAAAGCAATATAAAAGAAGCAGGTGCAAAAAAGAGTATCAAAAAACAAACCACTAAAAAGGCAAGTGGTACAAAAGCTACTACCAAAAAATTAGCTGCTAAGAAAGCAACTACAAAAAAAACGCCTAGTGTAAAAAAATAAGAGGAGTTTTAAAGATGGCTCATAAAAAAGCAGGTGGAAGTTCTCGTAATGGACGTGACTCGGCTGGCCGTCGTTTAGGAGTTAAAAAATTCGGTGGCGAATCTGTGTTGGCAGGAAACATCATCGTCCGACAGAGAGGAACAAAGTTTCATCCAGGTGAAAACGTAGGAATGGGTAAAGACCACACATTATTCGCTCTGACAGCAGGTTCAGTAAACTTTAGAAAGAAAACAGGTGGTCGAACTTTCGTAAATGTTTCACAAGCTGTTGCTGCAGAATAAATCAGAGAGAAATAAATTATTTCTTGGGGAAAGCCAAAGGTTTTCCCTTTTTTGTTTAAACGGTATTTAAATAAGCTTAAATTTGCAGAACAATCATTGATGCAAAGTTATAAAACATGAAATTCCTCGACCAAGCAAAAATTTTTATTCGTTCTGGAAATGGGGGACCAGGTTCTGTAAGTTTCAGACGCGAAGCGAATGTGCCATATGGAGGCCCAGATGGTGGGGATGGTGGACGTGGGGGAGACATAATCGCAAGATGTGTTGATGGTTTAAATACACTTATTGATTTTCGCTACCATCAACATTTTAAAGCTGAGTCAGGCCGCCCTGGGGCGGGTAGAGATAAATCAGGATTATCTGGAAAATCTATTATTTTAAAACTTCCTGTTGGGACTCAAATATTATCTGATGACCAATCAATGATATTAGCGGATCTTACCACTGTTGGACAGGAAATTATCTTAGCAAAAGGCGGTGAAGGCGGGCACGGAAATGCATTTTTCAAATCGTCTACCAATCAAGCGCCTAAAAAATCTCAGCCAGGCATTATGGGAATAGAAATGTGGATTTGGCTTCGGTTAAAGCTAATTGCGGATGCCGGATTAGTTGGATTGCCAAATGCAGGTAAATCAACATTCCTAAGTGTTGTTTCTGCTGCAAAACCAAAAATCGCAGACTATCCTTTTACAACATTACATCCTAATTTAGGGGTTGTCGCCATTGACGAAAAAGAATTTGTAATGGCAGATATACCTGGACTTATAGAGGGCGCTCATGATGGAGCTGGAATAGGACACCGCTTTTTAGGACATGTAGAAAGATGCCTTGTGTTGCTGCATTTGATAGATGCGACACACGCAGACCCAGTTGAAAGTTGGCGAACCATTCGTTCTGAACTATCTGCCTATAATGACGATTTATCAAAAAAGCCAGAAATTATAGCTTTGTCTAAATGTGACGCGGCGCCTAAAGATTATGTTACGGACTTAATTAGTGAACTGCGAAAAGCTGGTGGTACTGAAATTTACCGTCTATCCTCTGTTACAGGTTCTGGTTTGAATAAGATATTGCGTGCAATATATGATGTGATAAAACGTGAAAGCGTAAAGCAGAAAAATGAGGGGAAGGTATATAAAACATGGCACCCTTAAAATGAATTACTATTTGAGAAGTAACTAAAGCAAGGTTTTAACTTACGTGAAAAATTTATCAAAAAAAGTAAGAGAGGCATCCTGCATTGTAATCAAAATTGGGTCTGCTTTACTTATAAATGAATCGACTGGCAAAATAAAATCACATTGGGTCAAATCTCTTTGCAAAGATATTGCTTTATTAAAATCAAGTGGAAAGAAAATTGTGCTTGTTTCTTCTGGGTCCATTGCAATTGGACGGGAGATCCTTAATCTTAAATTTAAATCCATAAAACTTGAAGAAAAACAAGCTGCTGCTGCTGTTGGACAAGGACAGCTCATGCAACTTTGGGCTCATTATCTAGAACAACATCAAATTACCGCCGCACAAATTTTACTCGCACCAGAAGATACAGAAACAAGAAGACGTCACTTAAATGCCAGAGCAACAATGAAGACACTCTTAAACCTCGATGTTATTCCTGTTGTAAATGAAAATGATACTGTAACAACATATGAAATAAGATTTGGGGATAATGATAGGCTAGCA
Source organism: uncultured SAR116 cluster alpha proteobacterium (assembly GCA_902573725.1). Taxonomy (GTDB): domain Bacteria; phylum Pseudomonadota; class Alphaproteobacteria; order Puniceispirillales; family Puniceispirillaceae; genus UBA5951. The sequence continues at coordinate 19,747 of CACGLE010000009.1, read as the reverse complement.
GCTCGGGTAGCAGGAATGCTTTCTGCTGATCTACTAATTTTATTATCTGATATTGATGGATTATATACCGCTGACCCTTCACGTAATGTAAATGCCAAACACGTCCCAGAAATCAATGAAATTACGGAAGATATTTTAGCTATGGGAGGTAGTGCAAAATCGAATTTTGCCTCTGGTGGAATGATAACAAAATTATCAGCAGGCCAGATTGCAACAAAAGCCGGCGCTGACATGATTATTTGCGATGGTCGACCTAAAAACCCCCTAAATCGCTTGCTAAATGGCGACCGTGCAAGTTTATTTTATTCAAGGATAGAACCACATACAGCTCGTGAAAAATGGATTGCTGGAAGCCTTAAAGTGTCGGGCAGTGTAACGGTTGATGAAGGTGCCTTAAAAGCAATAAGTGAAGGAAAATCTTTATTACCAGTGGGTATAAAATCTATTTCTGGAAATTTTGAAAGAGGTGATGTTATTTCGGTGAAGACAGATGACAATTTTGAAATAGCTAGAGGTCTCTCAAACTATTCTAATAAGCAGGCAAATCAGCTAAAAGGTAAAAAAAGTGCTTCTTTCGTCTCAATAGTGGGGTTTCAAGGACGCGCTGAATTAATTCACGCTGATGATTTAGTAATGATGAAAATAAAAAGAGAAGATAATGAGTCAACCTAATAAATACATAAAAGACTTATCTGTTGTTGATATGATAGATTATCTAACTCACGAAGCAAGACAAGCACAACTGTTATTGGGACAATCTTCGCATTTGATAAGGTGTTCAGCGTTAACCAAAATTGCTGAAAGAATAAGAGCTCTCAGCAAACAAATTGTCACCGCTAACCAATTAGACTTGTCTAATGCAAATGATAAACAGCTTCCTTCATCTTTCGTTGATAGACTAAAGCTTACCCCAGAAAGAATAAATGATATGGCGGCTGGGGTAGAAAATATTGCGCAAATGCCAGATCCTTTAGGTAAAACATTATCAAAATGGAATGTTAAATCTGGACTTGAAATTGAACGTATATCTACTTCACTTGGTACAATCGGTATTATTTACGAGTCTAGACCCAATGTAACTATTGATGCTGGTGCATTATGTCTTAAATCAGGCAATTCAGCAATATTGCGTGGTGGTTCGGATTCTTTTCACACGAGCTCTTTTCTTACAGAATTAATGCAAGAATGTCTGAGTGACGTTGAATTACCAAAGTCAGCTATTCAAATGATACCAACATCAGATAGAGAAGCTGTAAATCTATTATTACAAGCTGCTGGAAAAATAGATGTAATTGTTCCGAGGGGTGGTAAATCTTTAGTAAGTTTAGTGCAAGAAGTAGCTCGTGTCCCTGTTTTTTCCCACCTTGAAGGTATTTGCCACATTTATATAGCAGAAGAAGCAGACCCCGATATGGCGCGCGAAATCACCTTAAATGCAAAAATGCGAAGAACAGGAATTTGCGGCGCTTGTGAAACTTTACTTATTGATAAGTCTGTTTCTCGTGAATTACTGCCAGATATTTCGGATAGCCTCTTAAAAGCTGGATGCGAACTTCGAGGAGATGAAGAAGTAAGGAAAATTTTACCCTCAATTAAGAAGGCAGATGAGGAAGATTGGCACACAGAGTATTTAGATGCAATTTTATCTATAAAAATTGTAGAGAATTTTGAAACTGCTATAGACCATATCAATAAATATAGCTCTGGCCATACGGAGTCTATTATCACGCAAAATAAAAATCTAGCCGAACGGTTTTTAGCAGAAGTTGATAGTGCGATTGTTATGACAAATGCATCTACCCAATTTGCAGACGGAGGTGAATTTGGAATGGGAGCAGAAATTGGAATTGCAACAGGAAAACTGCATGCCAGAGGTCCTGTCGGCGCTGAACAACTTACAAGTTTTAAATATATTGTAAGGGGGCACGGTGAAACGCGAAAGTAAAAATGTTTTTATAACACGCCTTTCTCATCATTTAAGAAAACAACGTATCGGATTAATGGGGGGGTCATTTAATCCAGCTCATCAGGCACATAAAGAAATCGCAGAAGTTGCAAAAAAACAAGCCAAATTAAGTGAAGTATGGTGGCTAGTTAGTCCAAAAAATCCTTTGAAGTCCGATATTAACATGATGCCGTTTGAACACAGACTATTAAGCGCAATAATGGTTGCTAATAATGTGCCTTGGCTTAAGGTACTTGATTATGAACATCAGCTTCAAATTGCAAATTGCTTCCCTCACAAAAGAGCGTCAACAATTATTACCTTATCTCGATTACGTCTGCAATTTCCGGTTACTTCATTCATCTGGATAATGGGTGCGGATAATCTAATACAGTTTTTTCAATGGAAGGACGCACATCGAATTGCAAAACTCGTGGACATATTTGTAATGAACAGACCTAATTTTACCTTTAAGGCACTTTCCAGCAAAAGTGTTTCAATCCTTGGTAGTAGGTGTCCGCCGAGTCGTTTAGGAACTGGTCGCAAACGCAAATGGGCTTTTTCTTTTGCAACTCGAAATACAATTTCAGCAACAAAAATTAGGAAAAATATGCCTAATTAATAACTTACTTTCATCTCTGTTGTAGAAAAAGTGAAAAAACGCTATATGTCGTATGTAAAGTTTAAAAAGGAGATAGAAAATTTTCAGAAAAAAAGAACATCTTTCACCTGAAGAGCTAAATACGCTTGTTTTACAAGCGTTAGATGATGAGAAGGGTGAGGATATTTTATCTATTCCTCTTGGAAATACTTCTTCTATCGCTGATTATATTGTTATAGCATCTGGTACTTCTTCAAGAAAAGTACTTTCGATGGCACAGAACCTTGAAGTAAAATTAAAAAAAGCTGGTGTCACTATTCTTGGTCGAGAAGGTGTTAAACAAGCAGATTGGGTTTTATTAGACGCGTGCGATGTTATTGTTCATTTATTCAAGCCTGAGGTTAGGGAATTTTACGGTCTCGAGAGAATGTGGTTAGCTTCCGCGAATGACGAGAGCATTCAAGTATCGGTAGATTAAAATTTATAATATTAATGAAGCTGAATTTAATCGAGGCCTAGTTACAATTTATGCGTTTACATATAATTGCTTTCGGAAAGCAAAAAAATCACCCTTCTTACGAATTAACACAAACTTATTTCAATAGATTACCTTTTTCTGGAACTATTGTTGAGCTTGAGGGTTCACGCTCATCAAACTCTGGAGGGAACTCAAAGGAAGGTGAAAAAGTAATTAAATTTCTTTCCCTACAGGCAGTTAAGGGTTATCGCCTTATCGTTATGGACAAATCTGGTATTGACACCAGCTCCGAACAATTAGCAGAAATTATTAAAACATGGCGTAACAAAGCTATACCCGCTTGTTATTTTGCTGTAGGAGGTGCGAATGGACATTCTGAAAAACTTATTAGCTCAGCGCATTGTTGTATTAGGTTTGGTAGCGCCACCTGGCCACACTTATTATTTCGGGCTATGCTTGCAGAACAACTCTATCGCGCCGAAATGATTCTAAAAAATCATCCCTATCATAATAGTCACTAATGCGGTATGAGTTATAAATTATTTTTGTTAAAAACTATTAAAATCGATTAATTGCGAATAGCTTAATCCAAAATTATATTTCAAAAAAATGGCTTCAAATAAACAAAAACAATTAGTTTTATGTATTCTAGACGGACTTGGTATTGGTAGTCAAACAGAGACAAACGCTGTCTTCCAAGCCGATACTCCAAACCTAGATAAATTAGTCTCAGATTATCCTACCTGTAAGCTACAGGCCTCTGGTCCGGCAGTGGGACTTCCAGATAATCAGCCTGGAAATTCTGAGGTAGGACATCTAACTATTGGCTCTGGTAGGGTGATTGAACAGGACCTACCCCGGATAACTAAAGCCTTAACGGATAATTTTCTAAATAAAAGTAATGAGCTAGCTGAATTCATAGCCTCACTAAAAAAAACGGGTGGTGCCGCTCATATATTGGGACTTTTATCAGATGGTGGCGTTCATTCCCACATTGACCATATTTGCATATTCACAAAACACCTAATACAGCATGATATTCCTGTCTATATCCATATAACTACTGATGGAAGGGACACAGCACAAAATAGCGGTGCAAGTTATCTATCTATTCTGAAAAAAAACTGCCCAACTAAGGCAACAATAGCTACCGTCATTGGAAGATATTTTAGTATGGATCGGGACCACCGCTGGGAACGTACTCAGATAGCATATGACCTAATTAAATATGGAAAAGCAAAACATTATTGCAATACACCAGAACAAGCAATTAAAGACGCTTACGAAAGGGGTGAGACAGATGAATTCATCAAGTCAATTTCAATAGCAAATTATCGGGGATTAGCCCCTTGTGATGGTATATTTATGGCCAATTTTCGTGTTGATAGAGTGAGACAAATAATGTCTTCCTTTTATACACCAGAAGAAACAGATATTCAGACGTATGATGAATTACAACCATCCATTGGCTTGGCCATGACACCGCTATCAGACACTTTGAATAATAAAATTCCCTACCTTTTCGCACCAACGAACCTAAGTAATGGTTTAGGAGAAACAATCTCAAATTCGGGAATGACACAACTACGTTTAGCAGAAACAGAAAAATATCCTCACGTCACGTTCTTTTTTAATGGTGGAGTAGAGAAGGCTTTTGAAGGTGAATTGCGCGAATTAATCGCCTCACCAAAAGTTGCTACTTATGATTTACAACCTGAAATGAGTGCCAAGTTTTTGTTAAATAGTGCGATAAAGACTATAAAAAACCATACAGTAGACGTTATCATTGTCAATTTTGCTAATCCGGATATGGTTGGCCATACGGGGGACTTAAAAGCAGCTATAACTGCGGTAGAAACTGTAGATAAATGCGTAAAATCTCTTATTGAGAATATTGAGGAAAACAATGGAATATTAATAGTAACAGCGGACCACGGTAACTGCGACATTATGTGGGATGAGATAAAAAAAATACCACATACAGCTCACACAACAAATTTAGTTTCTTTCAGTATTGTTGGGGCCTCTATAGATAATTTATCCGATGGAACACTTGCTGATATAGCACCAACAATGTTAGATCTCTTAAATGTCAAAAAACCAAATGAAATGTCTGGTATTTCTCTTATAAATAAACCAATTTAATGTTTGTAGATTGAAAAATATTTTTATCCATAAAGAGGATGTCGATTATGAAAGTCACTTTAGTCAACAAAGTAATATCACGTGGAGGCGTTATTCTCCTTGCATTATTCGTTATTTGGCTAGCAAATCCGTCATTTAAAGACGCTTTTTCTAGAGATCAGGCCGATGCATATAAGCAGCTTGCTTTATTTGGTGATGTATTCCAGCGCGTGAAAACAAGTTATGTTGAAGAAAAGACAGACCAGCAATTGATAACTTCTGCTATTAATGGAATGCTCAATTCTCTCGATCCACATTCCTCTTTTCTTCCAGAAGAAAACTACAAAAAAATGCGGGTTGAAACCTCGGGAAAGTTTGGTGGTCTGGGCGTTGAAATTACCTCAGAGAATGGGATGGTAAAAGTTGTATCTCCGATAGATGATACGCCAGCATTTGAAGCTGGATTGCAAACTGGTGACTTTATTATTGAAGCAAATAAGGAAAGCCTTATCGGATTACCCTTAGATGAAGCAGTTGAATTACTCAGAGGGCCAATTGGAAGCAAAATTGTAGTCACAATTCAACGTGGCCAAGATGAACCATTTGATGTAGCCATAATCAGAGACGAAATAAAAATCAGAAGTGTGCGTTCTGAAATATTTAATGATGTTGGATATATTAGAATTTCAAAATTTACTGAACAAACAAATCCTGGACTCATTCAAGCGATTAATGATTTGAACAAAGAATCTGTAAATCAATTAAAAGGGTACGTGTTAGATTTAAGAAATAATCCAGGCGGACTTCTTACACAGTCTATAAAAGTTGCTGATGCATTTTTAGAGGAAGGAGAAATTGTTTCTACTCGTGGGCGTAGCGGTTCTGATGTGTCGCATGCGTATGCAAGTGAAGGAGACATTATAGAAGGAAAACCATTGGTAGTACTCATAAACTCTGGTTCTGCATCAGCGTCAGAAATAGTTGCAGGCGCTTTAAAGGACCATAAGCGCGCTATTATTATGGGCAACAGATCTTTTGGAAAAGGTTCAGTTCAAAGTGTTATTGCGATGCCTGGACATGGGGCTATTCGACTTACAACAGCGTTATATTATACTCCTTCAGGTGTTTCTATACAAAGTAAGGGAATTTTGCCTGATATTGAAGTTGAACTAGCCAGAATTGAGGAAATAAATGATGTAGACGTGCGCGAGGAAGATTTGAAAGGTGCTATAGATTCTGGAAAAGAGGGTGCGGAGGAGGAACAATCAAATGATCAGCCCAAACAATCAGAAATTGATTTTCAACTAGCTAGAGCCATTGATTTAATTCATGGGATCAGCATTTTCAATAATGTGTCTGCTGAAAAGTTTCAATAGGAAGAAAAATTATGGAGTTGGAATATCAAAGAAGACCCTACCGTCCATGCGTTGGAATTATGCTTATTAATTCAAATAATCAAATATTTGCAGGACAACGAATTGATAACCATCTTGAGGCATGGCAGATGCCACAAGGAGGTATTGATAAGGGAGAGGATGTCGAAACTGCTTGTTTTCGTGAAATGAAAGAAGAGATTGGAACCGATAAGGCGTCTATAATAGCTATCCATCCTGAATGGTTAAATTATGATATTCCTGAAATTTTGGCTAATAAATTATGGGACCAAAAATATAGGGGGCAAACCCAAAAGTGGGTTGCGCTCAAATTTACTGGCATAGACAGTGACATAAATATTAAAACTCACATACCAGAATTTTCAAAATGGAAATGGATCTGCCCACATCAGCTTACTTCTCTAGCTGCTCCTTTTAAACGGGGAGTTTATGAAAATGTTTTAAATGTGTTTAAACAGTATTTTTAACTTCAAATAAATTTCGTTTGATATTTAGCAAAAAAATGAACATGCAAACTAAGTTAGTTATGGAAATATTAAATAGCTTTTTTTACTGCTGTAATAAATGATACCTCTGATTCTGTTGCATTAACAGCACGTTCTTCCAGCTGCTCTATTGAAACTGAATCAAGGTCAACAGCTCGTTCAGCTAGTATAATTACTCGTTCAGGCAAAACATCAGCCACGCCACCATCTATAAAAAATCTTCGTGTTATCGAACCGTTATGATAAACATTTATCTTACCCCGTTGAAGATTAGCGAGTGTGGCTGCATGTCTTGGCAAAACTCCAAAAACACCCTCACTCCCTGGAACAACAACCATATCAGCAGTGTCGGTAAACAACATCTCAGATGGGGTTACAAGCTCAATATTTATTGATTCGGCCATTATCTATATCTTCTCTAAACGATCTTTATGCTGCTTTTTCATTCATTTTTTCAGCTTTTGAAATGGCCTCTTCGATTGTACCTACCATATAAAATGAAGCCTCGGGCAAATGATCATAATCACCATTTGCAATGCCTTTAAAACCTTTAATGGTATCTTCAAGGCTTACTAAGACGCCTGGGGTTCCTGTAAACACTTCGGCAACATGGAAAGGCTGTGATAGAAAGCGCTGAATCTTTCGAGCTCTAGCAACAGTTAATTTATCTTCCTCAGATAACTCGTCCATCCCCAAAATAGCGATTATGTCCTGCAAAGCTTTGTACTGCTGTAAGACTTCTTGCACCAAACGTGCTGTTTCATAATGCTCTTCCCCAACTATTCTGGGGTCAAGAACACGAGAGGTTGAATCCAGAGGGTCAACCGCGGGATAAATACCAATTTCTGCAATTTGACGAGATAAAACCGTTGTTGCGTCAAGGTGTGCAAAAGAGGTTGCAGGGGCAGGATCAGTCAGATCATCTGCAGGAACATATATCGCCTGCACTGATGTTATAGACCCTTTATTAGTAGAAGTAATTCGCTCTTGAAGACCCCCCATATCTGTTGAAAGTGTTGGCTGATAGCCAACTGCTGATGGAATACGACCTAAAAGTGCAGAGACCTCTGAACCAGCTTGCGTAAATCGGAAAATATTATCAATAAACAGCAGCACGTCTTGACCTTCTTCGTCACGGAAATATTCCGCTAAAGTAAGCCCCGAAAGCGCAACACGTGCACGTGCACCTGGAGGCTCATTCATTTGACCATAAACAAGAGCAGCTTTACTGCCCTCGCCATCTGTTTTTATAACGCCAGATTCTACCATCTCATGATATAAGTCATTTCCTTCACGAGTTCTTTCACCTACACCAGCAAACACAGAATAACCTCCGTGCGCTTTTGCGATATTGTTAATAAGCTCCATAATGGTAACTGTTTTTCCCACACCGGCACCACCAAATAAGCCAATCTTTCCACCTTTTGCGTAAGGTGCTAGAAGGTCGATAACTTTTATTCCTGTAACTAAAATTTCGGATTCAGTGGATTGGTCTACATAATCTGGGGCTGGACGATGAATGGGAAGCATAGTTTTGGTCTTCAAGGCTTCGCGTTCATCAATGGGCTCTCCTATAACATTAAGTATTCTTCCTAATGTTTCTGGCCCAACAGGGACCATGATTGGTCCACCTGTGTCTTTAACTTCTGTTCCACGGACGAGGCCCTCTGTGGCATCCATTGCTATTGTTCTTACAGTCGATTCTCCAAGATGCTGAGCAACTTCTAGAACAAGGCGCTGACCGTTATTATCAACCTCAAGTGCGTTTAATATATCAGGTATATTTCCATCAAACTCAACATCGACGACCGCGCCAATAACCTGACTAACTTTTCCAATTGCATTTTCTGCCATGGGACTAACTCCGTTCTTAGGCTCACGTTAAAATTATAGTGCTTCTGCACCCGAAATGATTTCTATCAATTCTTTAGTAATATTTGCCTGACGCGTCCTGTTATACACCAAAGTCAGGCTATCTATCATATCCCCTGCGTTTCTAGTTGCATTATCCATCGCTGTCATCCTCGCAGCGAGTTCGGCTGCTGAGGACTCCAACAAAGCACTAAAAATTTGAGTGGTAATATTACGAGGTAGCAACAACTCTAACAATTCATTTTGTTCTGGTTCATAGTCATAAACTACCAAGCTTTCATTATCCTGCTCACCGACCACATTTGCTGGAATTAAAGGGGCCACAACAACGTTTTGAGTAATAGCATTCACAAACTGATTATATATTATTGACACTTGGTCAAACTGATTATCAGCGAAACCTAATAATATCTTTTCCGCAACGCCTCTAACTTTATTGTAATCAACATTACTACCTTGAAGATTTTCAATACGTTCAAATGTTTTATTTGAAATTTCGCGCCCTAAGTTATCTGACGCTTTTTTACCAACCATATAAACAAGAACAGATTTACCTTCATTTTCAAGTCTATTGATCTCTTGTCTTGTTTGCCTTGCTATTGAGCCATTAAAGCCACCACATAGGCCTTTATCTGCTGATACAATTATCAATAAATGTGTTTTTACATCTTCTCTACCAACAAGCAGTTCAGGCGAATTTGACTTATTTGCATTAGCAGCGAGCCCTGAAATCACTTGCTGCATTCGGGAACTATATGGCCGCCCTGCCTCAGCAACTTCTTGCGCACGCCGTAGTTTAGCAGCCGCGACCATTTTCATAGCAGAAGTGATCTTCTGAGTAGATTTTACGCTATTAATTCGCGTTTTTAGATCTTTTAGATTGGCCATATGCCAATTATCCTTTTACTTAAAACTATTTAAAGTTAAATTATGCAAAGCTCTTTGTGAATGCTTCAACGGCTTCCTTCAACTTACTTTCAGTATCATCAGATATTTTATTCTCAGCGCGAATATTGTCTAAAATTTCTTTTCCAGAACCCCGTAAAGCATCTAACAATCCACTTTCGAATCTTCCTATATCAGCGAGCGCAATTTTATCCAAATATCCATTTACACCCGCAAATAACACAACAACTTGCTCTTCCACTGGCATTGGAGAATATTGTGGTTGTTTTAACAACTCTGTTAATCTAGCTCCTCGCTCAAGCAATTGGCGAGTTGATGCGTCCATATCAGAAGCAAACTGGGCAAAGGCTGCCATTTCACGATATTGGGCTAGTTCTAATTTGATGGAGCCCGCGACTTGTTTCATGGCTTTTATCTGAGCCGAAGAACCAACCCGTGATACAGACAAACCAACATTCACAGCCGGTCGAATACCTTTGTAAAATAAATCAGTCTCTAGGAATATCTGCCCATCAGTAATTGATATTACGTTTGTTGGAATATAAGCAGAAACGTCTCCTGCCTGCGTTTCTATGATTGGTAATGCTGTCATTGAACCAGATCCATTTGCTTCATTTAGCTTAGCTGCCCGCTCTAACAAACGAGAGTGGAGATAAAAAACATCTCCTGGATAAGCTTCACGTCCAGGTGGGCGACGAAGCAATAAACTCATCTGGCGATAAGCAACAGCCTGCTTAGATAAATCATCATAAACAACAAGAGAGTGCATACCATTATCTCTAAAATATTCCCCCATTGCAGCTGCTGTATATGGGGCTAAAAATTGCATAGGAGCTGGCTCTGATGCAGTTGCGGCCACCACTATTGAATATTCTAACGCACCATTTTCCTCTAATGCACGCACAAATTGCGCTACCGTAGAGCGCTTCTGACCAACTGCAACATAAATACAAAATAATTTATCACTATCTTTATTTGCTGAACCATTAATAAATTTTTGATTGATAAAAGTATCCAACGCGATGGATGTTTTTCCGGTCTGCCGATCTCCAATTATAAGTTCGCGCTGACCACGACCGACTGGAATCAAACTATCAATAGCCTTTAATCCTGTTTGCATAGGCTCAAACACCGATTGCCGAGGCATGATACCAGGAGCTTTAACTTCAACCCTACCTCTCTTAACATCTTTAATTTGACCTTTACCATCTATTGGGTTTCCAAGAGCATCAACAACACGTCCCAACAGGCCCTTTCCAATGGGCGTATCAACAATTGTTTCTGTACGCCTAACAACATCGCCTTCTTGAATACCTCGGTCATCTCCGAAAATCACAACTCCGACATTATCCGTTTCAAGATTAAGTGCCATTCCCTTAACATTATTGTCGAATTCAACTAATTCACCAGCTTGTACCTGGTCAAGCCCATACACACGGGCAATACCATCTCCAACAGACAATACTCTGCCGACTTCGGCTACCTCTGCTTCCTTACCGAAATTAGTAATTTGCTCTTTTAAAATTGCTGAAATTTCAGCTGCTCGGATATCCATTATGTAACACCCTTCATGGCCGTTTCTAGCCTGTTCAGTTTAGTTTTAAGTGATGTATCGATCATACGAGATCCGATACGAATTACAAGACCACCAATCAAAGATGGATCAACCCGCATAACGAGCGACACATCTTTGGCTCCCGCAATAGATATAATCGATTTCTGAATTTGCGCCTGACGCCCATCGTTGAGCGGAACAGCTGACACAACTTCAGCTAATATTTTTCCGCGCCTTTTATCAACTTCTTTATTAAACGCAGAAATGATATTTGAGATTGCAAACAAACGACCGTTTTTAGCAATTGTTCCAACAAATTGCACAACTAACCGATTTGTGTCAGCTTGCTGCAATATTTTAGTTACTGATGCTGATTTTTCGTCTGCTCCAAACACTGGGGAATAAATTAATTTTTGTAGATCTGGATTACCGTCAATTAATCCTTTAAAGGAATTGAGGTCTTGTAAAATACTGTCAACTTGCTTGGACTCAATAGCTAACTGGTACAAAGCTGTTGCATATCTGCCAGCCAAACCGGCTGTTATCGTACTCACATTTAAACCCTTTTTTAACCCTGAACGAAACATCCATCAGATGTCACGAACATGTTCAACAATCTCATCATAGTGAGCTATCATACGACCACTGTAAAGGCAAGTATTTGTATCTATATTAACACTAAAAAATTTGCTATTTTTTTATTCCCGGCATAACTACATAAAATTATAGGGATCTATATCAATTTGCCTTCTAATTATAGCTGGCATTACTAGACTTGAATGCCAACTATGAATGATTTTCTGCATATTTACTTTTTTTGGAGCATTTACTAAAAATCTAAATCTATGTCGTCCCTTTATTTTATAAATTGGCGCAGGTGCAGGCCCATGAATATATACATCTTCAAATTGTGGTTTAAGATTAGCCAATTTTTTAACATAGGTTGTGATAGCAGTTTCATCTATACTCGAGTAGATTATTGCAGCAAGCCTTCTGTAAGGGGGCATATTTGCAGAATCCCGCATCTCTAATTCTAATTTAAAATAGTTATCTCTTTTTTGTGTTTTCAAAGCTTGCAAAACTGGGTGAAATGGCTCTGACGTTTGAATAAAAACCGTCCCTCTTTGGTTCGCTCGTCCGGACCTTCCAGCGACTTGTGTTAACATCTGAAATGTTCTTTCTCCAGCACGCAAATCACCCCCAGATAATCCAAAGTCACCGTCAATTACAGCAACACAAGTTAATTTTGGAAAATGATGCCCTTTTGAAACCATTTGCGTCCCAATAATAATGTCAACTTCTCCCTTCTCAATAGATTTAATCGTGGGCTCTATTTGCTTAGGGTTGGAAAGCGTATCACTTGAGAGAATTGTTACTCTTGCATATGGAAAAAGCTCATACACCTCCTCAGCTAGACGCTCAACACCTGGACCTACTAGCTGAATAGTGTCTGTTTGCCCGCAAGACTGACACTTATTTTCAAATGGGCGAGAAACACCACACTGATGACAACGCAGCAAATTGCTTAGTCTGTGTGTAACAAGTAAGCTATCACATTGATGGCAACTTTGCTTCATGCCGCACCCATTGCAAACGCTAATTGGTGCATACCCCCTACGATTTAAATATAACAATACCTGTTGTTTCGAATTTAACTTTTCCTTTATATTTGAAATTAAAGGCTCACTTATCCATTTGCCGAACAAAGTTTTATTTTTAGTTATATCAATCGTTTGAATGTCTGGCATAGTAGCGAGACCATATCTGTTTGTGAGCGTTATGTGCTGATAGCGCCCAGATAACATGTTTGTCCAGCTTTCTAGAGAAGGAGTTGCGCTTGCAAGAATAATGTTGCATTCAGAAAGTTTAGCACGAAGAATAGCCATATCCCTAGCATTGTAAATTACTTGTTCTTCTTGCTTATAACCCACATCATGTTCTTCATCGACCACAATTACACTCAAACTGCTAAAAGGAAGAAATAAGGCTGAACGTGCACCAACCACCACCCCTGGATATCCCTCGTTTATATGGCGCCATATAATCTTTTTTTTGCTCGCTGTAATACCAGAATGCCAAATATATGGAGTAAACCCGAACCATTTATTAAATCTATCAACCCAACCTGCAGTGAGAACAATTTCAGGTAATAAAATTAAGCATTGGTTGCCAGATAATATTTGCCTTTTTACTAATTCAAAATAAACTTCCGTTTTACCCGAACCTGTAACACCATCAAGTAGCACAATATTAAATTTATTTTCATGCACAATGATTTGGTCGGCCGCTTGCTGTTGTTCGTTGCTGAGATTTAATTTGCTTGCTGCACGAATAGCTGTTTTTAAACGTTTAAGAATGGTTTGCGTATCTTCTTTTGGTTTTAAAGAATTTTGTACCCTCTCGAGCTGACCCTCCTGAAACATCGAATTTATGGTATTCCTACTTACTCCTATCTCTTTACAAAGGGTATTAATTGAAACAGGTGTTTTTTGCATGCACCAATTAATAACCTTTTTTCTTGCTTTAGATAAATTCTCCATTTCAAATAGAGCTGCTGAGGATAGACTATAGAGAAATATTGGGGTTTCATTCTTATATGCATTTGGCGCAGATAGCAGCGCACGAAGTACTTGTCCGAATGGTGCCATTGTCCATTCACTTACTTTCTCTAAAAATTTAAGATTGCATAGTTTAATTGGAGACAAGCCACTGATGGACAAAATTTGTTTTAATTTTGAATGCTTAATTTTAGTCTCATATTCAAGACTGTAAACCACTCCCCATAAAGTCCGATTTCTGAAAGACACTTTTACAATGTTGCCAATTTGAATCTGTGTGCCTTTGCTTACAAGATAATCAAATTCACTTTTTTCATTTTGAGAATTTTGTGAAGATATCGGGACAGAGACTCTTACTTTGGCTATCAAAAAAAGTAGTTCATTTTTTTTAACTAGATTGTCTCGTAAAAAAGCCATTTCAAACCGTCATAGATTTATTGTTGCAAGCACACGCAACAAAACTGTAGACTAAACATAAAAAGACTGCAAAATCTACCTCACAAAAATTAACCAATCAGGGACTCGTCATGAAATTATTCTTGGATACTGCTGATATTAACGAAATTTCGGAACTCAATCAAACAGGTCTAGTTGATGGGATTACGACTAACCCCTCTTTGATTGCTAAATCTGGACGCAATATTATTGAAGCCATTGAAGAAATTTGTGGTATTATCTCTGGTCCTATCAGTGCTGAGGTTACTGCGACAGACTATCATGGAATGATGGATGAAGGAAAACGGCTGGCTGAAATTGCAAGTAACGTAACAGTAAAACTTCCGTTAACATCAGATGGCTTAAAAGCATGTGCTAGCTTACGTAGTCAAAATATTTTAGTAAATGTAACATTATGCTTTTCGACAGCGCAAGCCTTACTAGCAGCAAAAGCCGGAGCAAGCTTTATTTCTCCTTTTGTTGGAAGGTTAGATGATATAGGGTCTGTTGGAATGAACCTGATAAGTGAAATTGCAGAGGTTTATTCTAATTATAATTATTCAACTGAAATTTTGGTAGCTTCAGTTAGAAGTGTTCAACATGTGGTTGATGCTGCTTTAGTGGGGGCTGATGTTGCCACAATTCCTCCGAAAATTATGCTTCAAATGTACAAGCATCCTTTAACAGATAAGGGATTAGCTGATTTCTTAGCTGATTGGAAGTCAACAGGTCAGTCAATTTTGTAAAGTCTAAGAATAGCAACCAAAAGGGCTCTGGTATGAGCAATGACATCATCGATGAAAAATTAGTATCTGTATTTCTTGAAAATAATCCAGATTATTTGAAGACATATCTTAATGCACAAGTCAAAATTCTTTCAAAAGAAAAATCAAATCAAACTGCAAAGTTCAACAACCAAAAAATAGCTAGCAATATAATTGACGTTACTGGAGAAATTGCAAAACGAGCGAGGGAAGAGACGCGCATACTTTCAGAAAAAAATTTGTCATTAATTGACAGTGTAGAAGATAATACGAAAAAATGGCAAAGATTACTTAAAGTCGCAATTGCTTTTATACGTATTAGGAATTTGGAACAGTTTTCAAATATGGTAGATGAAAAATTACCTTTGATTCTTGAGCTTGCAGGTGCAAGGCTTCTAATGCCAAAAGAATTTGCCATCAAAGATGCTGAAGAATATGGTTTTCTTGTGCTACCTGCCAAGCAAATTCAAAAAATAAATGAAGCTAAGTCTGTTTATCTTGGCCCACCACCAGAATTGGGTTTAACCTTATTCTCCAACCCTAAGGCGTCTATAGCTGTCATTTCCTTACCAAAAAATTTTCCCGCCCAAATATCAGGGTCGGTTCTTTTATTAGCTGGACGAGACAAGAATAGTTTTCAACTTGGCAATACAAACGAAATATTTTCCAATTTATCCAACATTATAGGAACATGTTTAGCAACTATATTAAATCTAAAAATAGAGAAATATGACAATGAACTCCTCTAATATTGATGCAAAAATATTTGCTAAATATATCAACAGTTGGTTAGGTTGGCTTTCATCTGTAAAACATTATCAATCTCACACAATAGAGGCGTATAAAGGGGATCTCGCAAACTATATTGGTTGTCTAACAAGATATAATGAGGTCGATTTCAAGCCAAGTAGGACCACTTTTAGAGTTTGGCTTTCCGAAATGTATGAGTCTGAGTGCGCAAAAACAACAATTGCAAGGCGGGTTTCTGCTTTACGAAGTTTTAGCCGTTATTGTAATCGCCATAAGATTTTTAAAAATTTAGATATAAGCTGGATGAAATCTCCCAAATTGCCAATTTCACTCCCAAAGGCTATCAGTGTAAGTGATGCATCCTTATTACTTGAATTAGTTAAAAAAAGGTCTAATCAAACTTGGGAAAATAATAGAGATATAGCAATTTTATACCTTATGTATGGATGCGGGCTTCGATTAGCAGAGACACTTAGCATTACACCTGCACATCTTTCTGACCCGAATTGGCTCAGAATTATTGGGAAAGGGGGGAAAACTAGAGATGTCCCTGTCTTACCAGTCGTGGCAGAGTCACTGCAAACTGCAATTCAAAGCTGCCCTTTTAGGCTTGAGCATAATAAACCCATTTTTTTATCAAAAAGGGGACTACCGCTTGGGCCGAGAGCAGTACAAAGAATGGTTGAGAAACTAAGGATCACTGCTAATCTTCCTTCAGAAACGACACCTCACACATTGCGACATGCTTTCGCAACTCATCTTTTGTCTGCTGGAGGTGATTTAAGAGCTATTCAAGAATTACTTGGTCATTCAAGCCTATCAACCACACAACGTTATACTCATATTGATACGGAGCAGCTTTCAGAAATTCACCAACAAACACATCCACGTGCCAAAGAAGCTTGAAAATAGTAAGTCAGTTCAAAATAGTCTGATTTCTTAAATATGAATAGCGCCGGTGCCAATTGCAAGCGCAGCTTCTTTTACAGCCTCATTCATTGTTGGATGCCCATGACAAGTGCGAGCAATATCCTCTGCAGATGAGCCAAATGACATACCAACTGCTATTTCATGTATCATAGTTCCCGCCTCATAACCTATGATATGAGCACCTAGAAGTTTGTCTGTTTTCTTATCAGCAAGTAATTTTACCAGGCCATCGGTATGCCCGGTTGCTCTTGCTCGACTGTTTGCAAGAAATGGAAAAACACCTTTATTGTAAGAAATACCTTTATCTTTAATTTGTTCTTCAGTAAGGCCAATAGTTGCAACCTCTGGTGCTGTGTAAACAATCCCTGGTACAAGAGAGTAATCCACATGCCCAGAATGTCCTGCCATAATTTCTACAGCCGCCACTCCATCCTCTTCCGCTTTATGTGCAAGCATAGGACCCTCAATAACATCTCCAATAGCGTAAATGCCCTCCCTATTTGTTTGAAAATTATGATCTACCTTAATCTGCCCTTTCTCAGTGAGCTCAATCCCTAACTTCTCTAGGCCGAGACCCTCAATGTATGGTTTACGACCAATAGCAACTAATACAACGTTGCAACTCAGTTTACTTTCCTCTTTTGTTTTACTATCTTGCAAGATTAGGCTTATAGATGATTTCGCTTTCTTTGCCTCCTTAACACCTTTCCCTAAATTAAATTTTATACCCTGCTTCTCCAAAATAGCTTTGAACTTAGTGGCAATCTCGGCATCCATCCCTGGCAAAATGCGTGGTAAAAAATCAACAACCTCAACTTCTGATCCAAGGCGTGACCAAACAGCACCCATTTCGAGACCAATATACCCGCCCCCCACAACTACGAGCTTTTTTGGTAATTCTGTGAGATCTAAAGCACCTGTTGAAGAAATAATTTGTTTCTCATCAATTGACATTGAAGGTAGGCTAGTTGGCTCAGAACCAGTTGCTATTATAATTTTGTCAGCTTTGAATTCCCCTTCATCGCGACCCTCTATAATATTAATCACACCAGAGGAAGTTATTTGAGCGGAACCGATTAAATGGGAAACTTTATTTTTTGCAAAAAGCTGACTAATACCAGTGGTAAGACCAGATACAATATCTGATTTATGTTTTAGCATTTTTTTAAGGTCTAATTTCACCTGACTTACATCAATGCCGAGAGTTGACAGGTGTTTTTGTTTTGCTTCTGCAAATTTTTCGGATGCATTCAGTAAAGCTTTAGACGGGATACAACCAACATTAAGACATGTCCCCCCGAGGGTGCTTCTTTTTTCAACGCATGCTACTTTCATCCCCAACTGAGCTGCTCTTATTGCAGCAACATAGCCTCCAGGTCCAGCACCAATAACAATTAGGTCATATTTTTGCACCATCATTTTATTTATACCTTTACCAAATAGGTTGTTTAATTTAGTTTTCGCCCAATAATGTAAACAGATTTATATGTCTAAAAGCAATCTTCTTGGGTCTTCTATTGATTCTTTTACTCTAACTAAAAATGATACCGCTTCCCTTCCGTCAATAATTCGGTGATCGTAAGACAACGCTATGTACATCATTGGGCGAATAACTATTTCATCAGCAACAGCAATGGGTCGCTTCTGTATTTTATGCATTCCTAGGATAGCGCTCTGAGGAGTATTTAGAATAGGGGTAGACATTAATGATCCATAAACTCCGCCATTAGATATAGTAAAGGTTCCCCCAGACATATCCGATGGTGCAAGCCCGCCATCTCGAGCTTTTAATCCATATCCTGCAACCGCGGTCTCTATTTCTGCAATGGATAAATCATGTGCGTCTTTTATAACTGGAACAACCAGTCCTTGAGGAGTGCCTACAGCAACTCCAATATTATAATAATCTTTATAGATAATATCGTTACCGTTTATTTCCGCGTTAACCGCTGGAAACTCACGCAAACCTGCTATACAGGCTTTCACAAAAAATCCCATAAAACCAAGTCTAGCATCATGGTTTTTCTCAAAACTATCTTTATATTGAGAACGCAATTCCATTACTGCAGTCATATCTACTTCATTGAAAGTAGTAAGCATTGCCGCTGTATTTTGTGCCTCTTTTAACCTCTGCGCAATAACACGCCTTAATCGGGACATAGGCACTCGCTCTTCTCGTAGATTATCTGTTTTATTTTCAAGAGTTTCAGATATGTGAGATATTGAGCCAGCACTTGAAGATGAACGAACATTGGATACTTCTTTTTCTAGGAAAGATAAAACATCCCCTTTTGTTAATCTTCCGTCTTTTCCTGAAGCTGAAATCGAGCTCGCATCTAAATTATTTTCTTCTACCAGCCTACGTACCGCAGGAGAGAGGGTTGCAGCCTGTGGTTGTATTTCTTCTTCATTTTTATTTTCGATAGGTTTCTTAGTCTCAGCAGCTCCAACAGCGCCTTCTTGTAAAAATGCTAAAATGGCGTCCACCTCAACTGTATCTCCTTCTTGTGCAACGATATCAGTTAGTACCCCCGCCTTCGGTGAAGGAACTTCAAGAGACACTTTGTCAGTCTCGAGCTCTACTATGGGCTCATCAGCATTAACTTTCTCGCCGACGTTTTTTATCCATTTAGCAACTGTAGCTTCAACAACCGATTCACCTAAAACAGGGACTTTAATTTCAATAGACATTCGCGTGATATCTCCTTTGATAAGCACTAAAGTTTAAGTTTATTCTGCTGCTGCTTTTGTTTCAGACAATAGCAATGACTGTTGTACAAGACTTCTTTGTTCCTTTGCATGACGACCCGCTGAACCCGTGGCGGGTGAAGCAGCTGCATCTCTACCACAATAAATTGGTCTATCTGTATTTAAACCAGATTGATGCATAGCTTCTTCAATATAATCACGAACAAATGTCCAACCACCCATATTTTTTGGTTCCTCTTGG
>CACGLE010000008.1 GCA_902573725.1 uncultured SAR116 cluster alpha proteobacterium | reverse complement strand
GAGTGACCTATTAAATGATAAGCAGCAACGCACATTAATCACCTCTGCTAGTAATCAGGAAATAAAAAAATTACGTTCTTTGCACGAACGAAAATATCGCAAACAGACAGGCTGGTTTCTGGCGGAGGGTTTGCGTATTTGCACAGAAGCATTGCAGCAGGGTTTTGCCCCAAAAAGGCTGCTTTATGAGGGAGATCGAAATAGAGATCCTTTGATATCGAACTTAATATCTGCATGTGAGAAGGAAGGTGGCCGTGTATTACCTGTCACTCGCTCATTATTGGTAAAGGTAAGTAATAAAGATAATCCTCAAACTGTGATTGGTGCTTATGCGCAATTTGCTACAAGTTTTTCTAATATTATAGAAGAGAAAATAAGGTGTTGGGTAGCACTTGACAGGATACGTGACCCAGGAAATTTAGGTACTATCATCCGTACGATAGATGCCGTTGCTGCAGATGGAGTCATATTAATTGATAATTGTACTGACCCGTTTTCGATTGAATCTGTGCGAGCCTCGATGGGTGCTATTTTTAGCCTAAAAATAAGTTATTGTAGTACAGATGAATTTCTTGATTTTGGAAGAAAATTTTCAGGAAAAATAATTGGTACCTCCTTGAAATCTAGTATTGATTATAAAACTGCAGACTGGAAAAGCCCTTGTGTAATACTTATGGGAAACGAGCAAATGGGATTATCGAATAAATTAGTTGATGCATGTGACCAACTTATAACTATGCCAATGCGCGGCCGGTCTGATAGCTTGAATTTGGCAGTGGCGACAGGGATTTCTTTGTATGAGTTTTTGCGGCAGGAAACTAATTAGAGTCGCTTGTGAACAAAAAATTAAAATCCGGATTTTATTCTCGTAGACCATACCATCTTGTGTATAGTGCTTGTCCTATAGCTCTAGGTTTGACATTTGATATCGTGTCATTTTCCATGATAAAAATCTCTCCGGATGTTATCTTTCCTAACTTAGCGGAAAAACTATTTGCTATTGCCGAATGAACAGAAATTATGGACATTCTTACCGCATAAATAGTGGCAACTAAAAATAAAGGTGAATTAGAAATTAAACTTGTGCAGTCGGATAAAAGGTCTGGGAGATTTTTGTGTAGTTGCCAAACTTCTCCTTTTGGACCTCTACCATATTTTGGTGGGTCGAGTATAATTCCGTCATATGATTTGCCACGTCTAATTTCACGCTGAACGAATTGAATAGCATCCTCAGTTATAAAACGAATTGGAGCATCATTTAAATTACTCGATTCTCTATTATTAAAGGCAAGCTGAATTGCTTTTTTGCTCGCGTCGATGTGAGTGACTTCAGCCCCAGCACGTGCGGCATGTAGGCTTCCAATCCCAGAATATGCAAATAGATTTAGTATTCTTGGGGCGCGAGCATGAATTTCTTTAAATTTTTTGATTTTGTCAGCACACCATTGCCAATGCACGGATTGTTCTGGAAAGAACCCTAAGTGCCTAAATGATGTTGGCATTGCAAAAAAACGGATATCTTCGAAATGCATATGCCAGTTTTCTGGAAGCGAATCTTTTAATTTCCATTTGCTCCCTTTTTCTGATGCCATAAAATGGCCATCAGCTGATTGCCATTCTGCTTTTTGTAGTCTTGGTGACCATAATGCCTGTGCCTCTGGCCTAACAAAGCGATAGGGGCCAAACTGCTCTAATTTCTTTCCATTACCTGAGTCGATTAATTTGTAATCTTCCCACCCTATCGGATGAAGATGTTCTGAGATATTTATTTCTGACATTAACATAATGAGCAGTGTGACGAACAAAAAGGTAAGTTACAACCCAAATATTTATGAAAGTATTTAACTTTTTTCGGTTAAAATTTAAGGTGATTAAAACATTTTATTTCCTATAATCAAAAATATAAATTTTCATAAAAAAATTTGGAGGCTGAATAATGGACGAAATTGATAAAAAAATACTTACCTTATTACAACAAAATTCGACACAGCCTTTAGCAGATATAGCTCGAAAAGTAGGTTTATCAGTTACACCATGTTGGCGACGGGTCCAAAAGCTTGAGGAAGATGGGATTATAAGAGGTCGTGTTGCATTACTTGATGCAGAACGGTTAGGTTTAGGAATGAGTGTTTTTGTTGCTATAAAAATAAACGAGCATTCATCAGAATGGCTAAAAAACTTTGCGATAAAAATTTCTGGATATGATGAGGTAGTTGAATTTTACAGAATGTCTGGAGATGTAGATTATATGTTAAGAGTTGTTGTTAAAAGTATGTCAGCTTATGATCAATTTTATAAAAAATTAATTACAGATGTATCTCTTAAAGATGTAAGCTCTTCTTTTGCGATGGAGGAGATAAAATATACCACATCTTTACCTATCAATCAGTTATAAATATTAAATTAAATCTAATTAACTACTTTAATGATATTTAGCAAATTTTCCGTAAAAATTTCTTTTGAAAATCGTTCATCACACGCAGCTTTCTTGGCTCTTTGCTGATATTTATTCCTTTCCTTCGGGTTTTGTATAAGTATTTTCAGACGGTCCACCATCTCGTCGCTATTAGATGGTTCAAAAAAAAGTGCATCTTCAGCACTTTGACAAATCCACAAAGGGCCATTTGTACGTGTTGCTACAATGGCAACACCATATTGCATAATTTCAGGCAGTATATAGCCAAATGGCTCATCAAGAGAGGGAAGGCAGAAAATATCTAATGAGGGGGCAAATTCTTTAATGTCAATCCAACCTGTAAATCGGACTGGATTGCCTTTGCTTTTTGATAATGCCAGGAGACTTTTTGATAACGGTCCATCACCAGCAAGTACAAATTCAACTTCGGGGAATTCTTTGCGAACTCTTGCGGCAGCATCAATGAATGTTTTGAAGCCTTTTTTTTCGACAAACCTTCCTGCAGCTCCTATGGTAAGCTTTTCATCTATCTTAGCCCTATGAGTAATTTTTTTTTGAGGTTCAAAATAATGAGATAACAGATGAATACTATTTTCACATCTACCAATTTCTTTCGCTTTTTGAACCGCATTTGGTGTAAGACAAATTAAATTGTCTGCATAATCAAATTGCTCTGGTTTGTCGTTGTGACAAATACCAATCACATTATCACAGTATTTTTTTATACTTCTGCACATGAAGCCATTATGAACAAAAGAAATGTTAAATAATTGATTATGAAAATTATTGACAGAAAACAATAAGTTCCTTCGGATAAGGGTTTTTTGAAGCCATGACAATCTTATATGATTCGTATTATCGCCACCGTTGTTTGCATATAAATAATTAGGGGTAAAGTAAAAATTTTCAAATTCAGAAAGGGGTGCTAGAGCGGCAACATAGCTTTTAAAGGCTTTTTGAATTCCACCTGGCTTGTTATCACTTGTAACATGGAGAATTTTCATAAGCATATCTTTCTTGGTTTAAGCATATAACAGTACAATAACAATTGAAATACCAAGGATGCTAATACCAATTAACTCAAGAAGAGTAATTTTTTCTTTTAAAAAAAGCCACGAAAACAAAATCGATATAATCAACTCTATTTGTCCTACTGCACGCACTGCCCCAAGGTGAAACATTGCAAATGCGTAAAACCATGCTGTAGAGGAAATAACTGCAGTAATGCCAATAAAAAAACCAATTTTCCAATTCGCTAGGCAAAGCATTAATTGATCTGGTTCCTTAAAAACAAGGTAGCTTCCAAGAATGATTGTTTGCAGTGAAATTGATATTGCCGCTGTAAAACTAGCATTAATAACAAGTAAATCACTATTTAAAAGTATTGTTGCTTTAAAATAAAAAATATTGGCCAACGCAAGAGCGGCTCCAGCGCCGATGCCCAAGAAATGGGGGGGAGAAAAGAATAAATGACTTTTAACACCATTTTTAAACTCAACTTTTTGATAGCTTAAAAGAGCAATACCAATTAGTCCCATTGAAATCGCTCCTATAATCGAAAAGCTTGCAGTATACCCAATTATTATAGCTTCTAATATAGCAGTCTGAAGAATTTCTGTTTTTGAAAGAGCAATACCAATGGCGTAGTTTCGATGATTGAACATCATGATCAACAAAATCGTAAATACTATTTGAAGAATTCCAGCTAGCCCAACAAAAATAATAAATAAAAATGATATAGTTGGCAAACTATTGCCAGTCATTAAGCAAATTGTGAAGACCCAGAGCCAAGTAAAGGTAATACCGTAGATGAAGCGGCTAAAACTTGCACCCAACTCACCTACATGAGGGATCAATAATTTCTGACACACAGTTCGCAACGATTGCGCAATTGCTGCGATTATTGCTATGACGGCCCATAATTCCATTGAGAATATTTAGTTTATCACTCTTGATAAATCTAGGTATTAGTTTTTTGCTTATTAAGTATCATTTTTCGGACTTACTGCCACTTCACTTAGATCAAGAACTTTATTTTTTCGCTCTATTTTATGCCCTATTATTTCTTGTATAACATTATCTAAATTTTGTGAGACAACTTGGTTCAAAAGAAGTTTAATAAATTGTTTTGTTTCAGATGATAAAACAAATTCAGAATTAACGTTCTCATTATTTTGAGGAGCAGAGAAAGTTTTTATTTTCTTTGAGTCATTTTTCGATATATCTTCTTTTGCATTGGAAATAGCTAATCTAATATCACTTAATAAGGTATTTACTTTTGCTGGCTCTGTTTTGTCAAATTTGGAAATTATGTCGCTTTTACCATCTATTTTTTCTTTTAAATATGCGATTTCAGCATCTTTAAGGTGTAACCTGAGCTTATTAATTTGGCTCGTCACCGCTATGTTTATTTCAAAATCATCTGAGGTTTTTGTTTGAGACAACAAATCATTGTTTTGATTTTTGTATGCATCTTGGGTAATGTTTGTTGCATCTGAAACCAAAGCTTCAATTGAGGCAATTTTTCTTAAAGATTTTAAGTTTTTAAATATTTGTTCCTGTTCAGTCATAATTTTGTCTCTATAAATTATCAAATTCAATAATAATATTATTAAAAATATTTGACTAGGTAAAAATTGTTTTTTTATGAGATATTTCTCTCTTGTTGTTAATAAGATAGTGTTAACTTATAACTTCGCTAAGAATTTTAAGCAAACATGATAAACAGGAGTATTTATGTCGTTTATATCTACAATTGTTAAGTGGCATGAAAAATTGTTCCAAAATGGCATATTTCATCCAAAAACCACTTTACTAGCTGTTGTCTTGGCTATTATTTTGGGTGCTATAGCTATCCAAATGAATTTTCAAGTTAGGCAAACGAATTGGCAATTGTGGGAACAAAACAAAGAAGAATTTTTTTATGAGGATACGCCCTTATTCACCACAATGGATGCAGGTTATTTTTTAGGTATAGCAGGCTACATTAAATCTGGAAGAACTATGGATGATTATAGTTCTCTTCGCACATTTCCTCACAATCAAGCAACGGTGCAACAAACAGATTTGCCCAAACGAATAGCTCCATTATTGTCAAGACTCATAGCTTATTTTGCCAAAGATTCATCACCTCAAGCATTGTTAACCGCGGGTAATAAAATGATTCCCTATACTGCAGCTATAACGGCGATTGCTATTTTTATTGCATTTGGCGCGACAGGATATTGGATGGAAGGGTCAGTCGCAGCTGCTGGAGGTGGTTTATCTTTAGCATATTATTGGCGCTCAACTATTGGCAGAATAGATACTGACCAGCTAAACCTTGGATTAATGTATTTTATGTTTGCAATGGTTTTGTGTGCCGGAAGAGCAAAACAACTAAAGTGGGGTCTTTTCTTCACGATTTTAGCTGCCTTATCAGCAAGGGTATTTATGGTATGGTATAGTAAATCAGAACTGATAATAATGGCATTAATTGCTTTATGCTGGCTACTTATCATTGTTACTAGGGACTGGCGAAGAATAATTGGATTTTCAACGGTGTTTATCCTTTTATCAGGTGTTGGTCTGATAAATCCATTCACTACAGTTTATACTCAAGCAGATTTTGGCTTTAATCAATTTATATTTAATAATGTGATATCTACAGTTACTGAAGCCTCGAAAGTTTCATTTTATGAAATATTACATAGAATGACAGGATCTGTATATATAGGCATCTTTTGCTTATTTGGTATGATTTTTTGGGCTATCAGACATCCAATATTGGCGATTGCCTATGGGCCACTTGCAGGATTTGCTATGCTTTCCTTGGTATTGGGAAACCGCGCATTGTTTTATTCGGCTCCTTTTTTCTGGTTTGGAGGTGCTTATATTGTTGTATTGGCTACAAAATCTATAGCCTTTTTATTTTTATCTAGGTTTGAAGACTCAAGAAAAATAGTAAGTACCTTAGCATCTTCGGTTGCCTGTTTTATTTTATTAGTTTTTGTTTGGATCCAGGGCCCTGTTAATCAGTTAGCAAGACCATCAATTCCTGTTCCCATAATTAAAGCAATGGCTGAATTAAAGTTTATAGCAGGTCAAGAAAAGAGTGTTTTAGCAAGCTGGTGGGACTATGGGTATGCTTCAATGCTCATGAATGGAATACCAACATTTACAGATCCTGGGCAACATTTAAGTAATTCTAATTATTTTATAGCTGATGCTTTGTTATCTAATAGTCAGAACCACTCAGCTGATACACTCCGCTTTCTCTCACGTGGTGGCCTATCAAGTTTGAAAGAAAATATTGAAGATAAAGCATCTCTTGAGCAGAAAATCCATTCTGATAGATTGAATAGTACCCCTGCAATATATCTCATGCTCACAGACCAAATGAC
Organism: uncultured SAR116 cluster alpha proteobacterium; assembly: GCA_902573725.1. Taxonomy (GTDB): domain Bacteria; phylum Pseudomonadota; class Alphaproteobacteria; order Puniceispirillales; family Puniceispirillaceae; genus UBA5951. The sequence goes on along the minus strand of CACGLE010000008.1, from coordinate 40,422 downwards.
AAGTTGGATTCCGTCTATTTCAAAGATTGGAAGATGGGACATTGATTTAGGTGTTCCCATTTCTGCTAAAGGTCATAAACCTGGGCAACAATTAGCTTATAGTTTCTTAAATTGTGCAGATACAAAAAACCAAGGGATCTTAAAGTGTAACGGTTCTATTTTTGATCTTAATGAAGGCAAAATCGATGGAAATCCTGTTCTTAACTTGTTGGTCGAAACACGTGGAGGAATGCTCATTGGGAGTAAGCGTTACCAGCAGAATCAATTAAATATGTTTCAAATCATGAGAGATAGAGATAGGAAATCAACTAGAGTAGCTATTCTCCATAGAGATTTATTTTTTAGTAGTTTTAATCAGATGTTTCATTTGGGAAGATTTGACCCAGAAATCTTTAAATTAGTATATGATGGATACCCTCATGTTCGAATATTCAAATTAATGCCTGCATCCAAATAGATAAAAATCTTTATATTGCATTTATTTGGTGATTTTAGTTTGTTTAAACCAAATTATAGGTAATAGGTATCGATTACCTTTAGGAGGACTTGTAATAATAAATATGGCCCCGTAGCTCATCAGGATAGAGCGCGAGATTCCTAATCTCGAGGCAACAGGTTCGAGTCCTGTCGGGGTCACCATAAACATAACAAGTTATTGTCTTTGACAATTTTATTTTGAGGTTGGAATAAAAACTTTTTGTCCGTCTATGTTGAACAGTCCTATTGTTTTTTGTCCTTTATATGAAGTGAGCCAGTTAATGAATGATTGACCCTCTGCAGATTTTACAGTTGGGCATTTATTTTTATCGATAAGCATAACGCCATAAGGATTGAATAAATGGCTATCCCCCTCGAGCAAAACACGATGATCATATTTGTTGGAAAAAGAGTACCAACTAGCTCTATCAACAAGCGTATATGCATTAGTACCAATCGTAATATTTAGCGTTTTTCCCATGCCAGAGCCGGTCTCAAGATACCATTTACCAGACTCATTTACTGGGTCTAAACCAATTTTCTTCCATATTGAAAGCTCCTTGGTGTGGGTACCAGAGCCATCGCTTCTTGAAGCAAATTTTGCACCAGAAGTGGCTATTTGAGCAAATGCCAAGCCAACATCTTGCATTCCAACAATACCAGCTGGGTCTGCAACTGGACCAACTATAACAAAGTCATTATGCATAATATTATGTCGTTTTTTTGAGAAACCATCTGCAATAAATTTTTGTTCATCCTCCGGACTATGCACAAGAAGAACGTCACCGTCACAATTGCGAGCATTTTTTATTGCTGCACCTGTTCCAACAGCAACTACGTTAACCTTTATCCCCGAGTCTGCCGTAAAAAGTGGAAGAATAAAATCATAGAAGCCGGAATTTTTGGTTGAAGTTGTTGATTGCACTAATATGGATTTATCTGAGGCTAGTAAAACCATTGGTATTAAAATCAATAGAATAAGGTAAGCGATAAAATTCATTTATTATTTATTTTCTAAAATATGGAGAGGTATCATAAATTAAGAGTAAAAAAATAATCAACAGAAATTTTTAAACAGAATATTATGAATGTGTATTATATGTTTTAACCACTAAATTATGTAGTCAAATTTGCAGGAGTAATTAGAATTAGACTATAATTTTTTTCACAAGTTGCATATAGCAAGTATAGGCAAAAATAATATCCAATTTTATATAATTTAATAAAGTTTGCCAAATAAATGAGTTAAGCGAAGTTTAATGATAAAAAATGATCCAAAAAATGCTAAATCAATTATGTCTGAAATTGACCATATTCAGGCGGGTATTTTTGATATAAATGGCATAATGCGCGGCAAAAGATTACCCCCGTCGGATTATCAAAAAATTATAGATAAGGGGATACAAATTCCCTTATCGGCTCAAAATATTGATATTAATGGAGAGGATATAGCCAATAGCAGATTTGTTTTCGAAACCGGGGATAAAGATGGAATAGCAACTAGTCAGGGTGCACCGTTAGTATTTTTAAATCATTTGACCAAACCTGTTTTATTAATGCCGTTAAGCTTTACTCTTAACAATGGTCAGCCATTTGAGGGTTGCCCAAGGGCCTTTTTAAAATCTGTATTAAATAAGGCGAATGAGAAAAAGTTAATTTTTAGGTTTGGTATAGAGCTAGAATTTTGCCTTTTCTCAGATGTTGATTTAGCACCTATTTTTTCGAAGCCTCAATTACTTTCTTTGTCAGCGTTGGATTCAATAGATTACTTTTTGCAAGATGTTAATAGAATTATAGACCAACTTGATATTAAGATTGAATCTATCCTATCAGAAGCAGGAATAGGACAGATTGAAATTGTATTAGCACCCTGTTCGGATCTATGTCATTTAGCAGATGCTATCCTTATTTTAAGACATAGTTTGACTGCATATGCGTTAGCCCAGGGGATGTCTGTCTCTTTCAGGGCAAAACCGGAGAAATACCTGTCAGGCAATGGATTGCATTGCCACATTTCAATGGGAGACAAACAGTCAGAAAACTTATTTTCAAAAGATAAAGCCGTTTTTAATTCAGCCATAGCCTCTGTGGTGGATTTATTAGAGCCCGCAGCAGCCATTTTGGCACCACTTCCAAATTCTTATGATAGATTGCAGGAAAATAGTCATGCACCTGTAAATATTGGATGGGGGTACGATAATCGAACCTTGGCTGTAAGGATTCCAAACTCTCCCAGTAATGCAAAAAGACTAGAGTTGAGAGTGCCAGGAGCTGACAGCAATCCATATTTTCTTTTTGCAATTTTGGTATCGGCTATATTAAACGGGTTAGAGGAGATGTTAGAGCCACCATCTCCAGTTTTGGGTAATGGTTATGAGGCTAATTTAAAGAGGTTGCCGCACGATCTGCGCACGGCTATATCTCTATTTGAGAAATCAGAAAAAATTCAAAAACTGATGCCCCCGACGTTAAGAGAAATGTTTATTGCCACTAAAAAGCAGGAAATAGAGAGAGTATAATCAGGAGAAAGTTATGGCTAATTATAAGAAAAATAAGGCAATACCTGAACCATTATCTGACCAGTCTTGGCGCAATTCTGATTTAAATAAGCGATTTTTTGAACCAACATATTCTGGTGCAATGAGTCTATTGAGGCGTCCTTATTCAGTCGCATTTGATGAAGCAGACATCGTTGTTACTGGTATACCGTTTGATAACGCAACCACCTTTCGCCCTGGGTGTAGATTAGGGCCAAGAGCTGTAAGAGCAGCCTCCGTTCAACTAGCAGAATTGCCGTCATTCCCTTTTGGTTTTGATCCCTTTGCTATTTTGAAAGTTATAGATTCTGGTGATTTTTTGCTTAACCCTCATAACCCAGAGACAATTATCTCGGATATTTATAAACAAGCAATATCAATCATTAGCTCCGGCGCATCCTTGCTTTCTATTGGCGGTGACCATTTTGTAACTTATCCTCTATTAAAGGCTCATGCGGAAATATATGGGCCCTTATCATTACTTCAATTTGATGCGCATTGTGATACATGGAAGTCATTCGGAGAGCTTGATCATGGTACGATGTTTCTTCGTGCGATAGAGGAAGGGCTTATCGATGTTGAGAGTTCTATTCAGGTAGGAATCAGAACTCATAATGAATTTGATGTTGGAATAAAACAAATAACTTCACCTCAAATTCATGAAATTGGTTTGCCTGCTGTTGTTGAGTTAATACTAAATCATCTAAAAGGTAGGAAGGTTTATCTGAGTTTTGATATAGATGTATTAGACCCTGCTTTTGCCCCTGGCACAGGAACTCCTGTTTCTGGTGGAATAGCTAGTTGGCAGGCACTATCAATTCTTCGCAGTCTCGAGCCATTAAACATGATAGGATTTGATATTGTAGAGGTAAGTCCTCCATTTGATCATGCAGAAATCACCTCAATCGCTGCTGCAACAATTTTGCATGACTGGATTTGTGTAAAAGCACTTCAAAAGAGTTAAATATGAAAATAATCCCTCATTTTATACCATCCCATGCCAAGAGCTAAAATAGGCGTCCGCAACGGACCTCCAGGAAATGGAAGATGCAGGATTTTAGTAAGCTGGTTAAATCTATCTTTTTTTCCACTGACTGCGTCACTTAGTATATTTCCTGCAACACCAGAAAACGCAACTCCGTGTCCCGAATATCCTTGTACGTAAATCGCACTATCTGAAATTCTGCCAAAATGTGGTAGACGATTAACAGTAATTCCTATTCTTCCGGACCAAGCCTGCTGAATTTTCTTATGCATCAAATCTGGAAATACGGCTCTCATCCTTTTTTTTAAATCTTTCTCAACATTTATTGGATCTGTGTTCAAATAGCTTGCACGCCCCCCAAAAATCATTCTATTTTGCTTATCAATTCGAAAATAATTTAATGCTGTATTCCCATCTGCAATTGCAGCTCTAGAAGGAATTGCACTTTTTATTTCTGTATTGTTAAGAGGTTCAGTTGCCATAACCGATGAAGTAACTGGTGCTATTCTCCCACGCATATTCTTTGGAGAAACAGCACCAAGATAAGCATTGCCACATATAACGAGCTGTTCTGCAATAATACTATTACCTTGTTTTGTGATTAATTTATTTTTGTTATTCGCATTCTGTATCGAGGAAATTGAGCTGTTAGTATAAATTTTAGCGCCAGCAATCGACGCTGCTTTTGATAGGCCAATTAGATATTTAAGAGGGTGAAGATGCCCACTTCCGGCATCGTACAATCCTCCTATATAGGCATCAGAACAAATATAATTAAACAACGAGGATTTATTATTTAAAGCAAGAAGATGATTATATCCATGTTCTTCAAAACTTTTTTGATAGGCCTCTAATTCTTGCATATGACCTTTGTGTATCGCTGTGTGCACATATCCCCAATGAACATCGCATTCTATTTTATATTTTTTTATTCTCTCTTTTATAAGATTAGAACCCTCAAGGCCGGCTTGCCACATATCTTCTTTAAATTCAGGATCTATATATTTTGAGAGTTTCTCAAAACTTGATGACCATCCTTGACAAATTTGGCCTCCATTTCGACCTGAGCCGCCATCACCGATATTTCCAGCTTCAAACAGGCATACATCAAATCCTTTCTCACAAAGAGATAAAGCTGTTGAAATTCCAGTAAGTCCACCGCCTATAATTGCCACACTACATCTTATATCTTCATTTAGCTGGCCAAGGAACTTTGGAGGCGAAATATCTAGCTGATAAATCGATTTAGAAATATGGCTAATTGACATTTTGGATAAACTTTTAGCATCGTTAGGGTTCAAATTTCTTTTAAAGCATTTCGTTAGATAGTATATACTTAAATTACATATTAAAAGTGAGTGTTAATAAAAAAAAGTATTTTATAAAAAGCCGTTAGCATGACTTTATCGGCTGTAAAATAAGAACTATGGGAAGGGATGGTGCCTTGTGTCAAATCAAGAAGATATTCAGCATTTTGAAGAACAACATCATTTGCCGCCATTTTCCGATTTTAAAACTCTAAAAAAGGAAGGCACACGTATTATAACTCATGCGCAAGGCCATGTTATATTCGATAATAATGGAAATGCCATTTTGGATGCAATGGCAGGCTTATGGTGTGTAAATGTTGGTTATGGCAGAGAAGAGCTAGTAAATGCTGCAACCGCGCAAATGAAAAAACTGCCGTATTATAATAGTTTTTTCAAGACTAGCAATGAGCCAGTAGCGATGCTTTCAGCAAAACTTGCTTCGATTTCCCCTAAACATTTAAATCACGTAATTTATGCAAATTCGGGGTCAGAAGCAAACGATACTATCATTCGTCTTGTACGACATTATTGGAATTTAAAAGGCCATCCTGAAAAAAGGGTAATTGTTGGACGTGATTATGGCTATCATGGCTCTACTATCATGGCAGCTAGTATGGGTGGAATGAAAGCAATGCACGAGCAATCTGCTAGTGAAGCAGACTTTGAGCATATAAGACCCCCTTACGGTTTTTTATACCAAGGAAATCAGTCAGAGGCACAATTTGCTGAGAGCTCTGCACGCCATTTAGAAGAAAAAATTCATGAAGTAGGTGCAAATAAAATTGCAGCCTTTATTGCGGAACCAGTGCAAGGTGCTGGAGGAGTTATTATTCCTCCAAAAGGTTATTTTGATCATATCCAGAAAATCTGTGCTAAATTTGATATTTTATTTATTGTAGATGAGGTGATCACTGGATTTGGCCGAACTGGAAATTGGTTTGCAAGTCAAACAATGGATTTAAAACCTGATCTAATAACTTTGGCAAAGGGTCTTACTTCCGGTTATATGCCAATGTCTGCTGTTATGGTAAGCGATAAAATTGCTAATTACTTAATTGATGAAGGTGGTGAATTTTTTCATGGATTTACCTATTCAGGGCACCCTGTTTCTGCTGCTGTCGCGCTTGCTAATATTAAGCTGATTGAGGAAGAGGGGTTAATTCGTCATGTTCGGGACATTACCGCCCCGTATCTCGCAAAAGAAATTAAAAGGCTAGATAGCCATCCCTTGGTAGGAGAAACACGCAGTTTTGGATTACTTGCATGCGTGGAACTAGTAAAGCATAAGTCTGGACCTGTTTTATTTGATCCTATTGGCGAGATAGGTATGAGGTGCCGTGACCACGCTATTAAAAGTGGCTTGATGGTGCGTGCTGTGCGTGATGGCATGATTTTATCGCCGCCATTAAGCTTTAAAACAGAAGATATTGATATAACAATTGAAAAATTAAAACAGGCATTAGATGACACATATACCGAACTCAAAAAGTGAGCACCTAAATTATGACCCAAAAACTAAATAAATGGCTGTCGGATCGCAGTATTACAGAAGTTGAATGTTTAGTTCCGGATATAGCCGGTATTCCGAGAGGTAAGATTCTACCAGCGGACAAATATAATAAAGTTCTGAGAGGAAGCGGCCTTCGTCTTCCAGAATATGTGTTTGGACAGACCGTAACAGGTGATTATCATGACTCCGTTGTATTAAATGCGGCGGTAGGTGATGTAGTTCTAAAACCTGATGAAAATGCTGCCTATTTAGTGCCATGGTATTCAGAACCAACTGCTCAGATCATCCATGACGCTTTTTACTTAGATAATGCTGAAGTCACGGTCGCCCCACGCGCTGTTTTAAAGCGTGTTATTCGGGCACTCAATGATAGAGGGTTGTCTGCGATAGTCGCACCAGAGCTTGAGTTTTTCCTTGTATCACAAAGTTCAGATCCCGATCATCCACTGAAAACACCACCTGGTAGGTCTGGAAGAGCCGAAACAGGAAAACAAGCTTATGGTATTGATGCAGTCAATGATTTTGATCCTTTTTTCGAAGATGTTTACGATCATTGTGAAACTATGGGGCTTGATATTGATACACTTGTTCATGAGGGTGGGGCAGCTCAAATGGAAATTAATTTCAATCATGGAGAGGCATTAACGCTGGCAGATCAAGCATTGATTTTTAAAAGAACTGTAAGACAGACAGCACTAAATCATCATATTCATGCAACCTTTATGGCAAAACCTATGCAATACCAACCTGGCTCATCAATGCACCTGCATTGTTCGATTTGTGACTTAAAAAATGGTCAAAATATGTTTTCTAATTCGAGTGGTGAAGATACAGAAACGTTTCGGCATGCTCTTGGAGGATTGCAGCGCTATCTTGCTGGTGGGATGGCGCTAATGGCACCCTATGTAAATAGTTATAGAAGATTTATTACGACTTATGATGCTCCCGCAAATGTTGCATGGGGAGTTGATAATCGAACTGTGGGACTGAGGGTTCCTGCTGGTGATTATCGCAGCAGGCGCATCGAGAATAGAATTCCTGGTGCAGATACAAACCCATATTTATCGATTGCCTTAACATTTGCTTGTATTCTTCTTGGTATTGAAGAAAAGATAGAGCCTGCGAAGCCAATGGTAAAGGAGTCAGATAATTTGCACACGTTACCTCGAAATCTTGATATGGCTCTTGATAGTTTAGATAAAGCTAAAAAACTTAAAGAAGTGCTCGGACTTGACTTTATATCTGTGTTTAACGAAGTTAAACGTGCTGAAGCTGAGGCATTTTTAAAAGTTATCTCTCCATGGGAAAGAGAATATTTGCTTTTAAATGTGTAAAAAATAATAGAGCCCTTTATGAGTTTAGGGATTAGATTTATAGCGAACTTTTTCTTTGATACAATTGTTCTAGCCGTTCCTGATATAATTTATTAATTTGTTGGCGTTTAATGATACCTGAGGCGGTCATACAGTCATTTCTTACCGAAAAAGGTTCATCACTTAAAACAAAACTCCTTACTTTCTCTAGGCTACTTAGCCTTGCATTTGCTGTTTTTACCGCTTCTGAAACAATCCTTGATAACTTATTCTGATCTTCGTGTAGTTTTCTTATTAGAGTCTGACTTGGGGTAATAACAGCCGTTATATAAGCGCGTTGGTTGCCAAAAGCCATTGCTTGCTCGATATCAGGGTGTGCCTCTAAAACAGTCTCTATTTTCACAGGTGAGATATTATCGCCACCTGAATTAATAATGATATCTTTTTTTCTTCCTGTTAAACTAATATACCCATCGGGGTGGATCACACCAATATCACCTGTCATAAGCCAACCATCACGCAATTTTTTTTTAGTAGCAATTGGGTCGTTCCAATACCCCTTCATTAAAAGGTCTCCACGAACACAAATTTCTCCTTGTTTTGTAAGTTTTGCCTCTACTCCAATGAGTAATTTCCCGACTGTTTCTATTTTAATTTTTTTAGGTGGATTCGCGGTGATTACAGGAGAAGCCTCAGTCTGTCCATATCCTTGCAAGATGGGTATGTCTAAAGCTAGAAAAAAATATCCAATGTTAGGGTCTAACGCTGCTCCACCTGAAACAAATGCTTTCAAGCGGCCCCCCAGTCGTGCATTAATGTGACGTCGCACCGTCAGGTTTAAATAGCTATTTTCAATTCGTTCAAGCAGCGTAAGGGGTATTTTCTGCAAGCTTTTTCGCCCAAGATAAACGGCCCTATCAAGCATTTTTAGATTTATAGTACCTTTATGTTGGTAAGAAGCATTAATCCTATCACGCAAAATTTCGTATAATCTTGGTACAGCTGTCATAATCGTTGGTTTAGTCTCTATTATTGCCGAACTTAGGGTTTCTGGTTTTTGCAGTAAATATATTTCGGCTCGAATATGTATTGGAAAGAATAAACCAACCGAATGTTCATATGCATGGCTAAAAGGCAGCATGGATAAAAACACTTCTTTACCAGATGTTAAGTCTGCTAAAAGACCCTCCGCTCCTGCCAAAACGGCCATTATAGAGCGATGTGTAAGCATAGCGCCTTTTGGTTTTTCTTCGCCATCTGAAGTGTAAATAATACAACAAACATCGTCTACACTCATCGGCAAGGATGAAATAATTTTATTAGAACTTGCCTTTTCACCCTCCTTTATTAGGTCTTCCCAGTTTACAATTGCCAGATTATGTGAGTGGTGAAGTAATTTACTTTGCTCCATTATAACCATTAAATAACATTCTGGTGAATCTTGAGCTGCTGTTTCGGCAATAGCCGTAAGTTCTGAATTAGAGCAGATGATAGCTCTCGCGCCCGAATGAGACAAAAGATAGGTGATGTCAGTTTGGGTATAGGTTGTAAATAATGGAACAGAGATTGCTCCTATAGACATAATTGCAAGGTCGGTTATTATCCATTCGATTCTGTTTTCTGATAAAATTGCTACTCTAGCACCTGCAGTTATACCGCGTTGTGTAAGAGCACTTGCTATGATTTTCACCTGATTGGCAACATGGCCCCAGCTATGACTTTTCCACTCATTTTCTTTTTTGGTCCAAATAAACGCGCTATCAGGTTGTTGCTTTGCACGATTAAAAAACATCTCATAAAGGGTGTTTTCTTTTGGTCCTAGTCCTTGAATCTGGGGCATGTGCTTCTATGTATTTACTGAGGTTTGTATGTTAATTATGGTCGCTTTTAATAAGCATTAGCAAGTTAAAATGTGGACTACTCTTTTTATACGTAGATATATTTTTGCTTTATTAGTCTTTCATGATTACAAGCTGTATTAGCTGTTTTGCTTAACTTCAAATAATTATGTAAAAGGATAAATTTATAATGGCAGATAAATTACCCGTTTGGTCATTAACCGATTTTTATGACTCCATAGAGTCGGAAAGCATTAGGGCTGATTTGCAAAAATGTTCCGATGAAGCTCTTAAATTACAGCAGAAATATGAAGGTAAAATAGCCAGTTTGTCAGCTAATGAGGCTAGTAATGTTATAGTATGCTATGAGCAGATTATCATCTTATTGGGTAAAATATCGTCACATGCAGATTTGTGCTTTGCAGCAGACACAAGTAACCCCGAATTTGCTCAGCATTCCCAGAATATGAGAGAGGCTATAAATGCTGTTCAATCAAATCTCGTTTTTATTGAGCTTGAATTAGCATCTATTTCTGAGGTGCAGTACCTTCAGATGCTTAAAGAGGAGGCTTTTGCACATTACCAGCCATGGCTTAGGCTCTTGAGGTTAGCTTCGAAATACAATCTTGAACCAAGGCTTGAGAAATTATTAGTAGAACAATCACCCACCAATAGGCAGGCTTGGGTAAGACTATTTGATGAAACTTTCTCTGAGCTTAGATTTGAATTTTTAGGTGAACAGCTTACTGAGACTGAAATACTAAATAAACTATCAAAAGCAGATCCCAATGTCAGAGAGACAGCCGCTGCGTCTCTATCTAAAGTTTTAAATGATAATTTGCGTTTATTTACCCTCATTACAAACACCATTTCAAAGCAAAAAGATACGGAAGATCGTTGGAGAGGATATAAGGGGGTGATTTCTTCAAGAAACCTTGCGAATGATGTTGACGACCATACTGTAGACACACTTGTTGAATCAGTCACTAATAGAATGCCAGAGTTATCCCATCGATATTATAAATTAAAAGCTGGCTGGCTCGGAGGCGAAACCATGCCGTGGTGGGATAGAAATGCCCCTATAGCAGGAAATGAGGGGAAAAATTTTAGTTGGCAAGAAGCATGCGAAATCGTGCAATCTTCTTTTAATGCTTTTGATACAGAGATGGGAGAGCTTGCAAAACAATTTTTTGATAACTCATGGATAGATGCAGAAATAAGAACTGGAAAAGCATCAGGTGCCTTTTCACACCCTTCGGTAACAACAGTTCATCCCTACATACTAATGAATTTTGAGGGTTATTCTCGTGATGTGATGACTTTAGCTCATGAAATGGGTCACGGAGTACATCAGCTTCTTGCTGCAGAACAAGGTGAGTTGATGTCATCAACACCGTTAACCCTCGCAGAAACTGCGTCTGTATTTTCAGAAATGCTCACCTTTCACACAATCTTAGATGCAGAAACTTCAGAGCAATCTAAACGCCTTATGTTAGCGGATAAAATCGAGGATATGTTAAATACGGTCGTCCGTCAGGTGGCTTTTCATAATTTTGAGTACTTAGTGCACACTCATCGAAGGCAAGGCGAGTTAAGTTCAAATGAGATCTCAAAGTTTTGGGTTGAAACGCAAAAACAAGCACTTGGTCCAGGGATTAGAATTGATGATAGTTTTAAGCCAATATGGGCTTATGTTCCTCATTTTGTGCATTCACCATTTTATGTATACGCTTATGCGTTTGGTGATTGTCTTGTAAATGCCCTATGGCAGGTATACCAAGATGGCTCAGACGCAGATTTTAATATTCATTATAAAACACTATTAAGAAGCGGAGGTACGGTAAGGTTTGATCAAGCGTTAATTCCGTTTTCACTTAACCCCTCTGAGCCTGAATTTTGGAATAAAGGCCTTGATATGATCTCCACCATGATTGACCAACTTGAGGGTTTATAATAATGGCGAACCATGAAGAACGCTCAAGCATAGGGGGCAGATTAAGAAGATATGCGCAAGTAACAGGTACCATGTCTAGTTTGGCGGCAAGGCTAGCAGGAGAACGGTACTTAGGATTAGAATTGGACCGCTCTAAACATGCCATTCAGCTTCGTGAAGCATTAGGAAGTTTAAAGGGCCCACTCATGAAAGTTGCGCAAATTCTATCAACTATTCCAGATGCACTTCCAAAAGAATACGCGGATGAATTAGCTGCTTTGCAAGCTGATGCGCCAGCAATGGGCTGGCTCTTTGTTAAGAGGCGCATGAGGTCTGAGCTTGGAAATGAATGGGAAAAAAAATTTGAAAGTTTTGATAAGAATGCGTATTCCGCTGCTTCTCTTGGTCAGGTTCATCAAGCAAAACTTGACAATGAAAAAGTGGCTGTAAAGCTACAATACCCAGATATGGATTCTGCTATTAATGCGGATTTAAACCAGTTGAAACTTGTGTTTTCCTTGTATGAGCGGATTGACTCTGCGATCTCTACGAAGGACATTTTCACAGAATTATCTGACAGGTTACGTGAAGAGCTGGATTATAATCGAGAAGCATTGAATATGAAATTATACCGATTAATGCTCGCCGGCGAAAACAAGGTTGTTCTACCCAAACCCATAGATGATCTTACAACTTCTCGCGTTTTAACGATGAGCTGGGTGGATGGTCTAAAACTAATGAAATATCTTGAAAGAGAACCATCTCAAGATGATAGGAATATGGTTGCAATCAACATGTTTCGTACCTGGTATGTACCTTTTTATTATTATGGTGTAATTCATGGTGATCCTCATCTTGGTAATTATTCTATTACCAAAGACTTAAAAATTAACTTGATGGATTTTGGCTCTATTCGTGTTTTTCGACCAGAATTTGTTGGAGGCGTTATTGATTTATATAAAGCGCTAAGAGATGGAAATATCGAGCTGGCTGTTCATGCTTATTCTCAGTGGGGTTTTAAAGGTCTAGATAAAGAGGCGATTGAAATTCTAAATATTTGGGCAAGGTTCATTTATGGCCCTTTATTAGAGGATAAAATAAGACCCATTCAAGAAATGAGAGGTGGAAACTATGGTCGCGAGCTTGCTGGTAAAGTTCATGAAGAACTTAAAAGAATTGGGGGCATAAAACCACCACGTGAATTTGTTTTAATGGATAGGGCTGCAGTCGGATTAGGATCTGTTTTTATGCATTTAAAAGCAGAGGTTAATTGGCATCAACTTTTTCATGGACTCATTGACGATTTTACACTTGATTCCCTAGGAAAGCGCCAAAAAAGCGCGATCAAACAAATAGGGCTTCCCGAAAGCTTGATAGCAAAATAATTAAAAATAAGATATTACTATTTAGTTATTTTGCTTAATAGTTCGTCGAGGGAAGCTTTAGCGTCTCCATATAACATTCTAGAATTATCTTTGAAGAAAAGTGGGTTTTCAATTCCAGAATAACCGCGGCCTTGACCACGCTTTGAAATAATAACCTGGCCAGCCTTCCAGACTTCCAAGACTGGCATTCCAGCGATGGGGCTATTTGGATCGTCCTGAGCAGCTGGGTTTACAATATCATTGGCACCAAGAATGATGACCATATCCGTATCGGGAAAATCCTCGTTTATTTCATCCATCTCTAAAACAATATCATAAGGCACTTTAGCTTCCGCAAGAAGAACATTCATATGTCCAGGTAGTCTGCCTGCAACTGGATGTATTGCAAATCTAACATTTTTACCTTTATCTCTTAAACGTCGCGTAATCTCTGAAACGGCACTTTGTGCTTGTGCAACTGCCATTCCATAGCCAGGAACAATTACAATATTCTGAGCGTCTACAATGTCAGCAGCAACACTTGATATGTCGGTTGCAACCATTTCACCTTCAACCTCTTGGGTAGGGCCAACAGAAGTTCCCCAGCCTCCTAAGATTACAGAAATAAAGTTCCTATTCATGGCCTTACACATTATATAAGATAAAATTGCACCAGAAGCTCCAACAAGTGCACCGGTAACTATGAGCAAATCATTTCCAAGCAGAAAACCTGTAGCGGCGGCTGCCCAACCAGAATAGGAATTCAGCATAGAGACAACAACTGGCATATCAGCCCCACCTATTGCCATTACAAGATGGGCACCAAAAATTAAAGCCACAATCGTCATGAGGTATAGTGGCCACGATCCAACATGATTTAGAAATAGCGCGCCAAGCCATACACAAAATAATACCGCAGCTAAATTTAGCCAATTTCTTGCCGGTAGAAGTAATGCTTTGCCATCAATTGTGCCAGACAATTTACCATAAGCAATAACAGACCCTGTTGCTGTGACTGCGCCAATAAAGACCCCGATAAAAATTTCAATATCATGAATAATTAGTTCGGCTCCAAAAAGGTTAGATGGAGGTTCAATATGTGAATTTATTCCAATAAAAACTGCAGCTATACCAACAAAGCTGTGAAGAGCAGCAACTAACTGTGGCATACCAGTCATTTCGACGCGTTGAGCCACTACTGTTCCAATAATGCTGCCTATTATGATCATAGGTATTATCCAGATAAATCCAGAGACCTGTGGTCCAAAAACCGTTCCAAAAACAGCTAAGGCCATGCCGACTATGCCAAACCATACGGCTCGTTTAGCTTTTTCTTGGTTAGATAGGCCGCCGAGTGATAAAATAAATAATACACTCGCAGCAATGTAGATGGCAGTTACTATATTAGAACTCAGCATAGGTTACACCTCTAACTCTTTTGAAACATAGCAAGCATTCTTTTTGTTACCATAAATCCTCCGACAATATTTATGGTAGCAATTAAGACTGAAATACTTGCAAGCACGGTAACAATGAAACCACTAGAGCCAACTTGTAACAGTGCACCTAGAATAATGATGCCCGAAATAGCGTTAGTAACTGCCATTAGTGGGGTATGAAGAGCATGACTAACATTCCAAATAACCTGATACCCTACGAAGCAAGCTAACGCAAATACTATAAAATGTTGCATAAAGCTGGCTGGAGCAAAATTTCCAATGATTAACATGAATAACCCACCAACTAAAAGTAGCCCCCACTGCTGTTGTCCAGATTTACGGATAGCTGCTTGTTCGAGAGCTGCTTTTTCTTCAGCTGATGGTTCAACTTGTTGTTTTGGAGTTGTCTGTTTTCCTATTGCAGCAATTTTCGGTGCTGGTGGCGGAAACATCAATTTACCCTTGTGACTAACTAACGCGCCCCGAATAACATCATCTTGAAGATTTATATTTACCTTCCCATTGTTTTTTGGGGTAAGATCGTCAAGCATGTGACGTATATTAGTAGAATATAAAGTAGAGCTTTGAGCAGCCATCCGACTTGGGAAGTCTGTATATCCAATAATTTTAACATCATTGTCTGTTTTTACCGTTTGATTTGGCTTTGTTAAGTCACAATTACCACCTTGCTCTGCAGCTAAGTCAATAATTACAGACCCAGGCTTCATTAAAGACACCATTTCTTTGGGCCATAATTTTGGGGCAGGTTTTCCTGGAATCAATGCAGTTGTAATTACGATATCAACTTCCGGTGCCTGCTCACGAAATAGAGCCATCTCTTTCTCAATGAATTCTGGTGAAGCTGGTTTTGCATAGCCACCTTCTCCTGAACCATCTTCATCAAATTCAAGAAAGAGGAACTCAGCTCCCATGGATTCAATTTGTTCAGCCACCTCCGGGCGCACGTCGAATGCTCGAACAATTGCACCGAGCGACTGCGCTGTGCCAATTGCTGCAAGTCCTGCCACACCAGCGCCTATCACAAGGACCTTTGCAGGAGGTACCTTACCCGCTGCTGTTATTTGCCCAGTAAAGAATCTGCCAAAATGATTACCTGCCTCAATTACTGCTCTATACCCGGCTATATTTGCCATAGAAGAAAGAGCGTCCATTTTTTGCGCACGGCTTATTCTGGGAATCATATCCATTGCAATCTGACTACAACCAGATGATACCAAACGGTCTAAAAGCTCTTTATTTTGAGCTGGCCAGAAGAAGCTAATAACTGTTTTATCTTTATTTAAGTAAGCTTCTTCAACTTTATTTACTGCTTGAACTTTTATGATAATATCAGATTGTTTCCATAAATTCGCGGCTGTTTTGATTATTTTTACCCCGGCGGCTTTATAATCAGCATCTGAAAAACCGGCCTCCACACCAGCTCCTGTTTCTATAATGCATTCAAAACCCAGCTTTAAAAGTTGGCTAGCACTTGCTGGAGTCATTGCAACTCGTTTTTCACCCGCTTGTAGTTCTTTAGGAGAGCCAATTATCATGTTGTCAATATCCGTTCTATTTTTTTAAAAAATATTATACCATACCGAACCTTTAATTTATTTTATTATAAGGTTTTTTAAGTTAATATTTTTGTTAAGGTAATAGGTAAATCTTTAGAATTATCACTAAACTCAACGGTTAATTAAGATTGATTAAAAAAAGTACAAATATGTCTTATAATACTGGTGAAGGGATTTATATTTTGATTATCGTAAGCTAAGATTATTAGTATCCCTCACGTTCCATGCGTTTTCGCATTAATTTGCGAACACGGCGTGTTGATTCTGCGGCTTCACGGGCTCGGCGTTCTGAAGGTTTTTCGAAATTACGTCTATTTTTCATTTCACGAAACATTCCCTCGCGTTGCATCTTTTTCTTAAGCACTCTAAGTGCCTGGTCTACATTATTTTCTCTCACAGCGACGTACACAGATTAATATCCCTATTTACATTTAAAAATTTATATTATTATTTTCGGTGGTAGTGTTATCATATTTATACAATATGTGCAAACATTGTCTTTTATTAAGATTTCACCATATATAAATAAGCAGCTAGAAATTCGTTGTTAATGGAATTTATATGACCAAAACAAATAGTACAGAAAATCAGGAGCGCTCTAAAATCGTTCGTGCTTGTTTGACACATGTGCCTTTCGACGGTTGGACCCAAAAGAGTTTAGAACTTGCAGCTAACGATAGTGGTTTTCAATCTACGGATATTGCGCGAATTTTGCCTCGTGGTGTTACACAGGCCATAGAAATTTACTCAGAATTAGCAGATAATGATATGGTTTCTGCTTTTGAAACGAAAATGAAGGATGCACATGATGCTCCAAATGGAGTAACCGCTAAAATAAAATTTATGATCATCGTTCGATTGGAGCAGGCTTTGCCTCACAAGGAGGTGGTTAGAAAAACAGCACAATACCTTTTAAACCCGAGAAATTTGCAACTTAGTCAAAAACTCCTGTATCAAACTATCGATCTCATTTGGCGAACTACAGGAGATCACTCGACAGATATCAGTTTTTTTACGAAACGGGGACTACTCGGAGCATTGTACTCCTCCACTATACTTTATTTTCTTGCAGATAACTCAGGTTCGATAGAAAACACATCTTCATTTTTGGATAGGAGATTAAAAGAGATATCTTTTATACCAAAAGTTACCAAACCATTGGAGAAGCAGGCTAACTTTGTTTTCTCAGGATTAAATGGGGTTGTGTCGTCATTAGTTAAAAACATGTCAAGGCAAATGGCAAAGCGAAGATAATAGCGAATTAAATCTATTCCTTTAAGATTTTCGATAACATTTTTTGCTAAAAATAGAAAAAAGGCGTATAGAAAAACAGACCAAATTTTGGTTTGAATTAAGAGGAATTTTTGATGCCTATAAGGGTTCCAGACAGTCTACCAGCTTTAGATGATCTCGCTGCTGAAGGTGTTGATTTGATAGCTTCTGGACAAGCACTAAAACAGGATATACGGCCACTGAGATTGCTTTTGCTTAATCTAATGCCTACTAAAAAAGTAACTGAAATTCAATTTGCAAGGCTTTTTGGATGTTCTCCTCTCCAGGTAGAACTCATTTTAATGACAACAGAAAGTTATACTCCAAAAAATACAGAACCAGCCTATCTAAGGCGTTTTTATAGACAATTAAGCGATGTGGAGAATGATTATTTCGACGCGTTGATTATAACAGGCGCCCCTATCGAAACAAAACCATTCGAAGAGGTTAGCTACTGGCCAGAACTGGTGGGTATTATGAATTGGTCAAAAAAACACTGTTTCAGGCGCCTTGGCATTTGTTGGGGTGCTCAAGCACTTTTATATCATTTTTATGGCTTGCCTAAATACCAAATGGAAAAAAAATTTTTTGGCATTTATGAGCACTCCATAACATCTCATTCTGGCCGCCTTATGCATGGTTTTACAACAACTTTTCCGATGCCTGTCTCACGGTATACGATGAATAAAAAGAATGATTTCTTGAAAATTGGGTTAAACATTCTAGCAGAAAGCAATGAGATTGGAGTAGGAATGGCTAGAGATAAGTCAACAGGTGATTTATTTGTTTTAAATCATTTGGAATATGATGCTGAAACACTCAACTCAGAATACAAGCGAGATAAAAATGACGGTATGGATACTCCTTTACCAAGAAATTACTATCCACAAAATAATCCAGAATTAACACCTCAGAATTATTGGCGGCCATTTGCTTATCTTTTATGTGCAAATTGGTTAAATGACCTTTATCAGGATACTTTGTTTGATTTATCTAAATTAGAAAATTAAATTTTTTCAAATGTATCTAGAAATGACCTTCTCTATTCGTTCCAAGTAATATGTCCCATTTTTCTGTTTTCTTTAGTTTTTTGCTTTCCATATTCATGAACGTATTTACCTAAACTCTTATAACCCCGTGTTAGTTCCTCCTTCGAATGACCAAGAATGTTTCTCATGTGCCATCTGCCTATCACACTGATATCGCCGAATGGAAGACCACTTAAACTCCTAATTAATTGTTGAAATTGACTTGTTTTGCATCCCTCTATCGTCCAATGGAATGAATTATGTGGTCTTGGAGCAATTTCATTAAAGATTAATGTATTTTCTTGAGTTAAAAACAACTCCATTGCCAAAAGTCCTACCACTTCTAAATGGTCTGCCATAGTTTTGATATAATTATTTCCTGCTTCGATTACATTACTTGGCAATATTGCTGGTGCTGTCGAGTGTACTAGAATACCTCTGTTGTGGTAATTAATAGTCGGTGGAAAAATTATTGTTTCACCATCAATGTTTCTTGCTAAAAGGAAGCTAATTTCACTTTTGAAATCAACTAAATATTCAAGAATGGCAATATCGGTATTAATTTCCTTCCATAAAATCTCTGGATCATCTCCAGTTTTTGTTCTTATTTGACCTTTCCCATCGTATCCAAATTTTGCCGTTTTTAAAATAGCATTGCCGTCTAGAAATCGTATTGCATTAGCTAGATCATCAATAGATTCAATTTTCCAGTAAGGAGCTGTAGGAATTCCTAAAAATTTTGCTGTATCCTTTTCACATAATCTATTCTGAGCGGTCTTGAGAGCTGTAATACCTGGACTTTTGATGCATTCCTTTGGAGCCATTTCTAGAGCAATTGAGGGAACATTTTCAAATTCGCATGTTACTGCATCTATCATACTGTAAAATTTTTTAAGTGCTATTTTATCAGTATAATCTGCATTTGAAAGTGTATTGCAGATCTGACCAGCTGGAGAGTCCTTTACATCGGGTGCAAATACATGGCAAGAGATACCATAATTCGCCGCCGCCTGGACTGTCATTCTACCTAATTGGCCGCTACCAAGAATACCAAGTTTAAAATTTTTCATCATTTATAGGGGTATAATGCAACCTTATCACTTTGACTTTGCCTCCATTTTTCAAGTGAATTGCGGATTTCTGTATTTTCTAGTGAGAGAATTGCCGCTGCAAACAAGGCAGCATTTTTAGCACCAGCTAAACCAATAGCAAATGTAGCAACAGGAATCCCTGCTGGCATTTGGACTATGGAATATAATGAATCAATTCCTTTCAAGGCCTGTGTTTCAATTGGCACTCCTAATACTGGTATGTGCGTATAAGAGGCAACCATTCCTGGGAGATGTGCCGCACCTCCAGCCCCTGCAATAATAACTTTTATACCATTGAAAGCAGCAGATTTTGCAAATTCACTCATCCTATCAGGGGTTCGATGTGCAGAAATAATTTTTGTTTCATGAGCAATTGAAAGCTCCTGTAAAATTGCAGACGCTTCTGCCATAACAGACCAATCTGTTTGACTGCCCATAATAATAGAAATTTCAGGGTTCTCACTACCCATAGATATCCCTTTTTAAACAAGCACGCTATTTATAAACACTCTATACGCAAAGATAATTTATTTATGACCATTTTAATCATGCAATTATATCGGGTACGATTAAAGCTTTTAATTTGATTATTTCGTCTTTTAAACTTAGTTTTTTTTTCTTTAATCTTTGTAATTGTAGCTGATCAAAAACTTGAGTTGTTATCATAGAATTAATCATATCGTCTAGCTCCTTATGCTCTGACAATAGAGTTTCAAGTTTTTTTTGTATATTATTTGCTTGTGTATCTTGCATCACTTTTTAGCTGTTATTGAACAGAATAAGGTGAATAATAATTTTTCATTCTTCAAACTAGTTGGATAGGTAATGAAGGGTAGGCAATTAATATCTATTTAAGGAATTTCAGATAATCTTTCCACCTGCTCCTCACTTGCTTTCAGCTCCCCACCTGATTTTTCAATTGCAGTATTCAAGTCAGACTGTGTACAAAGACCCAACATGGCTGGGTGCTTTGCAGTAATATTTGCAATATTCCAATGTGTTCGCTCTCTAATTTTTTTTATTGTGTCCTTTGTAGTTCCGATAAGTTTTCCGATTTGAGCGTCTGATATTTCTGGATGGTGTTTTACAACCCAGGCTATCGCATCTGGTTTGTCACCGCGACGAGCAACAGGCACATATCTTGGTCCTTTTGTTCGTGAAGTTGGCTGCGGGAGATTGGTTTTGCTTTGGACTAGTTTTACTTCTGGATCGAGTTCACATCTATCTATTTCTGCTTTGCTAAGTTGGCCATTAGCGACGGGGTCATAGCCTTGAATACCCACAGCAACTTCCCCATCTGCTATAGCCTGCACCTCAAGAACATGTAGGTCACAGAATTCACCTATTTGTTTAAAGCTTAAACCAGTGTTGTCGATTAACCAAACAGCCGTTGCTTTTGGCATAAGCAATTGTGTCATTAAAAAAACTTTCTAAATTAAAGTTGATAAACTAAATACGTTTCAAAGTAACAAAAATACCCATTTGTACCTCATATACAGGAATATTTGTTATTTTTGCAAATATTGATTTAAATTTATCACTATATTCTGCGGTTATTCACGTATTCATAAGCGGATAAATAAAAAACATTATCACAGTAACATAATCTGAATTTTTATAGTAGGGATTTTTTGAGAATGAGACGTTTAAAGTTCTAACTTTTTGCTCCCAGTTTTGAGATCATACCAATTTGGCAATACAATATATACAGATGCTAATTCAGAATTTAAAGCATTTTTAGCATCTACAAAAGACTTGATCGCTTCTAATCGTAGCGTTGCGAGTGCAAGAAAACTGCCGTCCTCTAATCCAACTGAGCTAAGACAACTTCCAACCTCTTTCTGGTCTTGAAAAATAATCATATCTTTTTTGAGTAAGGATTTAGAAGAGATAGGCACAATTTTTCTTTTAATTAATCCTCGGTATTTTGTTCTAGCTGTTACCTCTTGTCCAATATAACAACCTTTATTGAAGTCAACTGCAGAGAACATATCAAGATTCGCCTCAAGCATAAGAGTTCGATTTGGAGTTAGGTCAATATTTCCAACTGGAACCATATTTTTGATACGTATAGCCTCCCATTTGGATAAATGAGTGTATTTCAAATCTTGTATTAGAGTACTAGAAAACGGCTCGTTTGAAACGATATGCAAACCAAGTTCTGAACAGCGAGAATCTTCAAATATTAAATCGCCGTCCTTTAAATCTTCGATGATTTTATTAATATACTCCAATGAAAAAAGCTTTCCATTTTCATAAAAAATATGGGCAGAATGCCAATTTTCAATGACCTGAATTTCAATTTTTTTTCGAAGTTTATATATAGCTAAACGGTTCTTTAAGTCTAAAATTTGGTTTTTATTTATTTCTATCCAAAAGCAATCGGTCCTTATGCGGTATACAAGCATATCATGTAAAATTCTACCCTGAGGTGAGAGAAGGCAGGACATCTGCATTTCCCCTACAGGTAATAAGTTTAACTGTGCAGTTAAGATATCATTTAAAAATAAACCAACTTCTTCACCAGAGATTTCGATTGCTGCGCAATTATTTTTTAGAGAATAAAAAGGTTTTGTCATCCAAAATTAATTTTTAGAGGGGTTAAAATTATTGTTTGGTTTATCTTTCTACATCAACCTAAAAATATCAATAGTCACTTCAACTGTCAGTTTAATTATTTTTATCAAAAAAATTAAAATTGAATATTGTGGCTAACACAGGGTAGCAACTGATTAATATTAGTAATAACATTATGCCAGTCAGACCAAAGCCTTTATCAATCATAAAGCCCAATAAAACTGGCGAAATTGCACTGGAGCCAACAGTAATCGGTTGCACTGCAGCTCTTATTTCACCCAGCCAACTTGTACCATATTTTTCTGCTAATAATGCACTCGTGTTGCTTGTTATCATTCCAGAGGCAAGTCCGAAAAATGAGAAAAATAAAATCAGGGTTAGATTTCCCCTACCGAGCCAAAGGCAAAATAATCCAAATAATAAAGCTAAATGTCCAATAAAACAGGTTTTTTTTGCCGAAACTCGGTCGATTAAGAACCCAGATAGAAAAGCACCTAAAATAGCCGCAAATGCGTAAAACGCATAATATCTTGACCATTGAAAGATGGAAATAGATTTCTCATCTGCTAGGAAAATCTGATGAAATAATATTCCGGTAATTGTAAATGAGGGGATACCAATTATCGGCAACATAACAACCCAAAATTCCATATTCCTCAGTAAATCTTTTCGTCTAAAATGTATGGTTTCATTAAACTTAGTTTTAAGTTTATGTTTTATGTTACTACTAGTTTCCTGATAAGATGTTTTTTTTGTAAGCCGTGCTAAAAATGGCACTATTGAAATACAAAAAATGAAAGGTATTATGAGCCACACTTGTCTCCAACCCATGCTAGATATTAGAAGGACAACTATTGGTGGGCCAATAGATTCGGCTATGTTTATTCCTAATCCAGTGATGGCGAGTGCTCTTCCTCTGGCAGCCTTATAGCGTCTAGAAATAGCAACACTATAGACATGTGTCATCATTCCCTGACCAAATAGTCTCAGTAAATATATACCACAAATGAGAGTAATAATTTCTGATATGAACGAAAAAAATATGCCAGAAAAAGTCAAAGAAATTATGGTAATTAGACTCAGTTGGAAAACATTCAATTTATCCGCTTGTTTGCCTAGCCAGAATAATGTTAAGGCACTCATCATTGTTGCTACAGCATAATAGCTGCCAAATTCCCCATGGCTTAGGGACAACTCGTTTCGGATTTCAAGTGAGAATAAAGAAATAAAAAACGTTTGACCAATAGAGGACCAAAAAGACATGAGCGCTCCATAGGTTAAAAAACGCCATTCTAATCTGATTAACTCAGTGGTAGACATTTGCACTAGCGAGTGGGGCGACATTTGAATTTACTTTTATTAGATCCAAAGTGATTTTTCTTTTCGTAAAATAACTATTATACTTTAAGAGAACCCTATGACACGACTATTATATTGTTTTCCTTTCCTGTCACTCATTTTTTTAATGACTTTTCTATCAGCTTGTTCACAGCAAAAATTATCTTACTTCAGTGAATCAAAACCTGTATTTTCTCTGATTGAATTTTTTGAGGGCGAAACACTTGCATATGGGATTTTTGAAGATAGGTTTGGCAACTTAAAACGTCGTTTCAAAGTTAATATATCAGGGAAGAAATCGCAAGTGATAAGGGATGGTGAAAGTGCAGAACAAATTACTCTTACCGAAGATTTTATATATGAGGATGGTGAAAAACAACAAAGAATATGGAAAATCCAAAAAGATGTATCAGAAGATGGCGTAGAGCTATACAGAGGAGAAGCTGCCGATGTAATTGGTATCGCCGAAGGGACTGCAAACGGTAGTGCATTTTTTTGGAAATATGATGTCGATTTAAAGATCTCAGAAAGTAAATTACGAGTTAGATTTACTGATTGGATATACCAAATGGACGATTATGTCGCTGTCAATAAAGCAACTGTTAGCAAGTTTGGAATTGATATAGGGGAAGTCACTTTATTTTTTGTAAGGGGAACACCAGCATCAATCATTGGTCCGTTTGATATTACAGAATGGTAAGATAAAATAATATTATTTATCAGACAGATATTATATCCCGTGTCTCCCAGTATTCTTCTCCATAATCATGAAATATTTCGTTACCCGACTTTATCTCACAAGTAGCCTTAAATAACACAAAACGATTATCGGTTGGATCAATTTCCCACTCACAATTCCCAGGACATGCATGGTTGAAAAGCATCCCTACACCCATCATAACTAAATAATCTGTGGGGCAATCTGGACTTGTAAAAAGATAGTCATTTAATCGATTTTCTTCTTGTAAATCTTCGTCATCAATAACGATATATGGGCATCTTTCTATAATATCACCAGATTTGAAATCCTGTGTGGCAAAAACACCAAGCCCATGTTTTTTTGAATCCTTTATCTGATATTTTTGCATAGCCTGTCAGTGATAGTTTTCTTTTAAGATAAGTGGTGCTGCTGAATGGATTTGAACCATCGACCTCACCCTTACCAAGGGTGTGCTCTACCTACTGAGCTACAGCAGCAATGCGTGATTTTTAACTGAATGAAAGTATGTTTGCAAGCGACTTTCAGGTAATTTATTTGGTATTTCTAGCTCCTCTTATGGAAAAAGTTTAAAGCGTAAATTCACAAGCCATCTCATTTTGTAGCTAAATATTTTTTCTGTGTAAAAAGAACTTGCTGCATACTTAATTGCTTCTCCATAAGAAGGATAAGAAAAGTTAAGCGTCGCCAATGCTTTTAATTTAAGTTTTTGCGTAATTGCAAAAGTACAAACCTGAATAAGTTCTCCTGCGTTCGGTCCAAAAATAGTTGCCCCTAAGAGCACACCATTTTTCTTCGCCACAAGGTGAATTAACCCGTCTAAATTCCCGTCTGTGATATTCCTATCATTTGTCATAAAATTGTGTTTTACACAAATGATGTTATTGCTACCAAACTCTTTTTCTGCTGCCTTTTTAGTATAACCTATTTGTGACAGCTCTGGCTCAATATAAATGGTGTTAGGGATTATTTTTGTATTAATTTTAGATGGAAATTTAAACAATATATTTTTTAAAACAACAGAAGCATGTGCAGACGCTACATTGGTGTGCCTATTTGTAGTTACAACATCGCCAATAGCATAAACGTATTTATTTTTTGTCTGCAAAAATTGATTTGTATTTATCAGGGTATTTTTTGTCTCGATCCCTGCCTTTTCAAGGTTAAGTTCCTTTGTGTTTGTAATGCGACCTGCAGACACTAGAAGGTGCGAACCTGTGATAGTTTTATCCTTTTCTGTCTGAACGAATATTTTATTATTTTTACTTTCTAAATTATTAATTAATGTTTCTTCATAAAATTTAATGCCCTCTGACATAAGCCTTTCTTTTATCAAATCAGAGAATTCTGGGTCATAATTTGCAAGAACTGACTTGCATTCAATTATGCTCACTTGGGACCCAAGCCGAATAAAAGCTTGCGCTAATTCGATACCTATAGCCCCACCACCAATTATAATAAGATGAGAGGGTAAGTCTGAAAGAGAAAAGATTGTTTCATTCGTGAAATAGGGTAATTTGGAAAGACCAGGTATTTGCGGAATAAAAGGTTTTGTTCCAGTAGCAATTACAGCATATTTATAATTAACTTGTGATAATTGTGAGCTAATCTGACGTCTTCCAGTGAATCTCGCGTGTTCATTGATGACTTTTACGCCAAGTTTTTCAAACCTCTCTTTTGAATCATGAGGTGATATTCTATCTATCACTCCGGATATATTTTTTTTAACATCCTTAAAATCTAAAAGAGATTTTTTGGATTTCGGCATATGTTGCATACATAATTTCTTCATAAGAAACGCAGTTTTAGCATTAGCCAGCAAAGTTTTAGAGGGTATACAGCCATAATTTAGGCAATCTCCACCCATCTTACCTTTTTCAAATAAGACTACATTTGCACCCATTTGTATGGCACCAGATGCTAAAGACAAGCCAGCTGCTCCTCCCCCGATGATACAAATGTCAGTATTAATGTCCTTCATAACGCAGTCTATTCTATATTTAAGTCTTTAACCATCGATAGATTGCTGTAATAAAAATTAACAAGCTCAATCCAGCTAAAGGTAGCCATATTCTGCTATCCACAATGCTCATCATGTTTGGCCATTCACCTCTTGATAATAACATATCCATTGTTTGTCCAAGCCAAATATAAAGTATTGTTCCAGGCATTATTCCAAAAAAAGTTGCTACAAAATAATTTCTTAATGAGATCTTTGTGAACGCTGGAAGAATGTTTACTATCCAAAAGGGTGCAAGTGGGAATAAACGTAAGCTAAGTAAAAGTATAAAAGTATTACCCTTAAAATCAGGGGGAATTATTGAATTTTGTGAACTTGTTTTCTCATAAAACCAATCAAATAAGATTGTTCTAGCTGCAATGAAAAGAAGACTTGCACCAAAACTGGCAGCAAACAATATAATCAGAAGAGCTATCCATCCAAAAAGTGCAGACCCTAAAACAGTTAATAAAGATGCAAATGGGAGCGAAAATGTAACAACAAAAAGATAGATTAAAAAAAAGATTAATTGAGCCTTATGAATATTTTGTTGAGCTAAATTTTTTAGCTCGGTATATTCTAACAAAACATTTTCGTATTTTAGGTGTTCATGTCCGTTGTTACTAATAAAAACCAAAGTGCCAGCAAAAAAAATAATTAACAAAATCCACGCACGATATTTTATTATTTTATTTTTAAATGTTAAAGATAAAGTCATTTTACTTTAGTTCTTTTGTTTGCTCAGTTCGTAATTATGACACATTAATATTATTTAAGTTAAGTAAGTTAAATTATAGATAAAACCAGTTAATAAAAAAAATTTTCTCAAATTAAAAATTTTATATTAACTACATACAAATTTAATTTTTAAATCGGTCTTAATTTTTTCTCCTCAGTAGTTCGGTATTGAAAATTCGAAATTTTGCTTTAAAAAATTGTAGAATCTTTTTTAAACGGAAAAACCATGAAAAACCCATCATCAAATACAGGCATAGAGCAGACGGAAAAGAAAAAAAGGTTGGCTAAAGCGTTGAGAGAAAATCTAAAAAAACGAAAGTCTCAATCAAGAATTAGAATAAGTTTACTGACAGACGACAAAAAGGGAAAAAAAGATGGATAAGCTTGTTATTGAGGGAGGGCACAGGTTGTCTGGTTCAATAAAAATAAGCGGCGCAAAAAATTCTGCACTCCCACTACTTGCTTCAGGTCTCATGTGTTCTGGCACATTTAAGTTGCGTAATGTACCCCTGCTTGCAGATACAGCCTCCATGATTGCATTAATTGAATACTTAGGTGTTCAAACGAAACGAATAGATGATGGAGTAAGTATCATTGGAGAGGCAAGCATATTAGATGCGCCATATGAACAGGTTCGTAAAATGCGTGCATCTATTCTTGTTCTTGGGCCTTTGTTGGCGCGTTATGGGAGTGTAAAAGTCTCATTACCTGGTGGTTGTGCTATTGGAACTCGACCGGTTGATTTGCATATTTGGGCGATGCAGCAATTAGGAGCAATAGTTGAACTTGCTGATGGTTATATAAAAGCTAGATGTAGAAATGGTTTAATTGGAAATAAGATAGTATTTCCTTTCATTTCAGTCGGAGCAACTGAAAATGCTATGATGGCAGCTAGCTTAGCAAAAGGGAGGACTAGAATAATAAATGCAGCTAGAGAGCCAGAAATTATAGACCTTGGAAACTGCTTGAATTCAATGGGAGCAAAAATTTCTGGTCATGGAACAGATAATATTATCATTGACGGTGTAGAAACTTTATCATCTGCAGAGCACTGCGTCATCGCCGATAGAATTGAAGCAGGCACCTTCGCAATTGCAGCTGCAATAACACAAGGAGATTTAACTTTATCAAATATGAACCCAGTTTATTTAAATGCGTTATTTGCTGTCCTTGAGCAGACCGGTTCAGCAGTCGAGATAGGTGAAAACTGGGCAAGAGTCTCATGCTCCTCTCGTGCCAAGCCTGTAGATATTGCTACTCAGCCATATCCAGGGTTTCCAACAGATTTACAGGCCCAGTACATGTCGTTGATGGCAACAGCAGACGGGAGTTCCAAGATATCTGAGACAATTTTTGAAAATAGATTTATGCATGTTCCCGAACTAATGAGAATGAGTGGTGACATTCAGATTGATGGAAGAAGCTGTATTGTGCATGGAAAGGCACACTTAAAACCAGCCCCTGTGATGGCAACGGATTTGCGTGCTTCTGTTTGTCTGGTCCTAGCTGCACTTGCCACAAAAGGCAAGACAACGATTAGTCGAATTTATCATCTAGATAGGGGATATACAAATCTTGAAGAAAAATTAAATAAGTGTGGTGCTAAAATACAGAGATTAGAAGAGTAAAAAATGTCAGAGTACTTCCCTGAAAAATTAAAAAACAGACCTTTAATTTCAGCTGACAAGGTTCTTTCGCTTCGATGTGAAAAAGACCAAGACATAAAAGTTATCTCAAGTTTATTGCAGGACTCGTTAGTTAGTAATGCAGACATATATTTTGAAAAAACAGAAAAAACCTTTGCTTTTATAGCTAATAGATTTTGTTGGGAAAAAGTCTCTAGTAAAAATCCCGAAACGTCTTATTATCGCGTATTATCCGGTATAAATGTGCAAAATGTAATTTCAATAAAGCAAAAAAATTTAATTCAAAAAAAAAATAATGAGGCTGCGTTATTTTACAATTTACTTACAATTGAGTATGACATTGTCTTCAATGAGATTACTTTGGTTTTTTCACAAGGAATTAGTGTAAAACTAAACGTCTCTCAATTAAATATTTTTATTAGAGACTTAGGTGAGCCTTACCCTACGAAACAAATACCTGATCATTTTGTGGAGAGTTCTGAGGAATAAATAAGTTTGTTTTGTGAGTGAGATATGAATAGCGGAAATGATACCAAAAAACTTATTTTGGCACTACCAAAGGGAAGAATACTTGAGGAAGGTATACCCATTCTTAAACTTGCGGGAATTGAACCTGAGCCGGCTTTTTTTGAATCCTCTGACCGACGGTTACGTTTTTCTTCTAATCACCACAATATTGATATTATTCGTGTTCGCAGTTTTGATGTTGCAACATTTCTTGCATATGGTTCGGCCCATTTAGCAATCGCCGGATCCGATGTATTACAGGAATTTAATCATCCAGAAATATATGCGCCTGTTGATCTTGGGATTGGTAAATGCAGACTGGTGGTTGCAGCAAAGAAAGATACCGTATCCATGCATGATCAAAGGCAATTGTCTCATATTCGTATTGCTACAAAATATCCAGAGACAACAAAACGCTACTTTGCTGAAAATGGAGTTCAGGTAGATTGTATAAAACTTAACGGTGCAATGGAAATTGCTCCAAATCTGGGATTATGCAGAAGGATTGTTGATTTAGTTGAGACAGGTTCCACACTATCTGCTAACGGACTAGTAGAGATTGAAGAAGTGATGAATGTCTCTTCCAAGTTAGCAGTAAATAGAGCTGCATGGAAAATGTATCCAGAATTAATTGGTGAATGGATAACCAAAATTAGAGAAGCAGTTAATACCAATTCAAAATTAGAGAAAATCGATTGAGTGCAGATGGTGAATAGATGAATGAGATACCATCAAAAGATAGTGAAGCTAAGCTTTCAAAAAAGGATATAATTAGTCAGCTGAAGATTGAATTGGACCCCAATAAACGGATTACTTCAGAACAGCAACATGAGCAATCAGTTGCTATTTATGATATATTAGATGAAAATTACTTTTCTTTGGAACAATATGATGGGCCGTATTGTTTAAATATGAGAACTGATTCACGACATATTTTTTTTGATGTCCGAAACGAGGAAGAACAGCCCTTAACAGGTTTCGTTATGGCCTTAGGTCCATTTAGGCGAATAATTAGGGACTATTTTGAAGTTTGTGAAACATATTATGATGCAATAAGAACCAAGTCGCCTTCACAAATACAAGCGATAGATATGGGTAGAAGAGCATTACATAACGAGGGAGCTGAATTACTTATAAGCAGGTTAGAGAAATATATTAGTACCGATCAACCAACTTCACGGCGGATGTTTACTCTTATATGTGTAATGATTGCTCGCAAATAAAGGCTGGAATTATGGAAAAACAAGTAAAGCAGGTTTTGTTTTCTTGTACATTGAACGCTATACGTTCTGTAATGGCAGAAGCGATTTTTAACAAAATCGCTCCTGAAAGTTGGAAAAGCGTATCTTGTGGTGTCATTGCAGGCCCACCCGATGGCTTCACTTTTGCTGTCATGGAGGAAAAGGGAATTTTACTTGACTTAAATAGGCAGCCAAAATTATTTGCTGATTTTAATATAGGCGACATCGATTATGCTGTCTCTTTATCAATTGAAGCTAAATATCATCTCGATAAATGGGGCGAATTAGTCTCCCATGAGCATTGGTATATAAAAGAACCATTTTCTGCTGATGAAAATAGAGAAGCTCAATTAAAGCACTATAGACGCATTCGCGACGAAATAAGCACATATGTAATCGAGCTCATCAAGCGAATAACCGATAATACTTGACATTTTAATGTTAACCCTCATTTTGGTGGTAAGTAAATAAACAGGGAAAAATTAATGGCAAAAGAAGGCGTAATTGAATTTTCTGGAACAGTGGCTGAACTACTGCCAAATGCTATGTTTCGTGTAAAGTTAGATAATGAACATGAGGTATTGGCTCATACAAGCGGCAAAATGCGAAAAAATAGGATACGTGTTCTAGCAGGGGATAGGGTTAATGTTGAGATGACTCCCTATGATCTTACAAAAGGAAGAATAACTTTTAGATTTAAATAGAACCATTATGGCGCGAAATAGGTTGATATTGGCATCTGCTTCTCCAAGAAGGAAAAAATTGTTGGAGCAGATAGGTATAACACCTTCCCTAGTAGTACCTGCTATAATTGACGAAATACCTAAAAAAGCAGAACGGCCCCCTGAATTTGCTAAACGCATGGCACTAGCCAAAGCCACGCAAGTCTCTATTTCAAACGAAAATGAGTATATTCTAGCGGCAGATACTGTTGTGGCTATCGGACGAACTATATTTCCTAAAGCAGAAACAGAGGATGAAGTTCGTGAATTTATTACAAGGCTTGGTGGAAGAAACCATCGGGTCTATGGGGGAATTTGCTTGATAAAACCTGGTGGTATAGTGATTAATAGACTTATTGAATCAAAAGTTTTTATACGTCGATTATCTAAAGATGAACTGCTAACTTACGTTGCTTCTGAAGATTGGAAAGGAAAAGCAGGAGGTTATGCAATTCAGGGAAAAGCAGCACAATTCATCAAAAAAATTTCTGGTTCTTACAGCAATATTGTTGGCCTTGATATATATACAACAGCAAATCTCTTAAGAGGTTGTGGCCTGAATGTTGGATAAAAAATGGGCAAATATTTAAGAAACAAGTTTTCAAAAGAGATACTTACCGATGATGAGTTTAGTCCAAGTAAAGTAGCAATACTAGAAAATGGGAGTTTAGTTGAATATCTATGTTTATTAGGGCCAGAAGTGCCGCAATTAGGTTCTATTCACATCGCAAGAGTACATCAAGTATTTAGGCAGCACAGGCTTGCAACCGCAGAAATTGAAAACGGACTGAAGATAAGTGTGCGTTTGTCAAATGAGAAAATAAAGTCCGGTGACCTTATTTTTGTTACTATAAGCACGGAGCCTTGGGGTTCAAAACCAGCAAGAGCTGCATTAGGAGCTCAGATAGCTGGTAAGTATGTTATTTTGTTTCCAGGTAAGCCAGATATTAGCCGAATGAGCAACCGGAGTATTGTAAATAACACCCCATCTATTTCTGTTATGGAGGAATTCAAGAAATTAATACCTAAAGATTATGGTCTGATATTGAGACGACGGGCAATTTTTGAGGAAAAAAGACTAATCGAAAATGAAATTGATACCCTTTTAGAGGACTTCCAAAAAAATGCTGATTATCCGCAGAAGTTGGAGCTAATGACAGACCCGAAGAAAATATTTTCTGGTCTGTCATTAATTAAGACAGCATGTATAATATCGCCGGAAGCAAAGATTAGGATAATTCAAAATACCTCTGATTGGCAGTTTATAAATGCGCAATTAGATACAGCTTGCGATCCCAAATTTACTACAAGAAAGAACGTTGTTATTTGGTTCCAGTCAACTAAGGCATTAACGGCTATTGATATTGACTCCGCCGCTTCAAAGATGAGCCCTTTAGAATTATCTTTACACGTTTCAGAAGCTATTATGAGTCAAGTTAGGCTTCGTCAAATTTCAGGAATAGTTGTCATTGATATGCCACGCCTTTCAAAAATAGAAAGAGAAAAATTTCAAGAGTCTTGCCGAGAATATGCCTTGTGTGATATTCGCCATCCTGATATTTATGGTGTTGGTCCAGCAGGTTTGTTAGAAATGACCGTGCGACATAGGTGCATGCCACTATCAGAAAGAATAAAAACAACATCATCAGTAAATTAGAAGAAAATCTATTATGGCCGCGAAAGTTACATCAATTCACAAAGAAAAAATAAATAATTGTCCTATTTGCAGAAAAAACTCCGTATCACCTCATACGCCATTTTGTTCAAGAAGATGTTCCCAGCTGGACTTAGGTAATTGGTTAAATGAAGCTTACTTTATCCCTACTCATGATTTTCAACATGAACCTTACGTAGAAAAACTCTCAGTAGAAATAGATGAAGATTCCTAAAGGACTCATTTAATTAAATTTGGAAAGAAAATTT
The DNA here is from genome assembly GCA_902573725.1 of uncultured SAR116 cluster alpha proteobacterium. GTDB lineage: Bacteria > Pseudomonadota > Alphaproteobacteria > Puniceispirillales > Puniceispirillaceae > UBA5951. Next base: position 7,339 of record CACGLE010000008.1, on the reverse strand, counting down.
GTTTTTTGTTTCCGACTAGACAAGGTATTATCTGTTGATTATAAAAAAATTACACAAATAATTTATCGTTCGAAAACTATTTATTGCCCAGGTAGCTCAGTTGGTAGAGCAGCGGACTGAAAATCCGCGTGTCGGTGGTTCGAATCCGCCCCTGGGCACCACTTAATCCCAATAAAACCCTAAATCATAGCTTGATCACATCCAGTTTTATTTTGACTATAGAATCCCATAAAATCCTACACTTTGTCAATTCGGTGTGACCAGATTGTGACCAACAATATATAACTTAAATCCTGAGATAGTGAATGTTTGAGTTTTTATCTGCCCACTTCTCCAAGTAGTTCCAATGCTTTTGCTACTTCTTCTCTCAATTCATGCTGAAAATGTCCCGAATCTTCTTCATATGTAATTCCAGAATCATGCACTAAAACAGTAATCCAAAGAGGGTCTCCGTTTTTGTATTTTCCAGGTGGTTGATAGTTTAATTCGTCAGCCAGCTTATGCCCTAAGGCTCCGTATTGCATATTAGCCACAGACAGGTGGTCATAACCAGCTGCTGTTGCTAATTGTGTTGAACTCAGCTTTTTCCCTTGCGCATTATAATGAGCTTTTAACATATCCCATTGTGAATCTGAAACCCTGACTTGACTTAATGCTTCTTTAAATTCCTCTGCGGTTGGCACTCCATCAATTCGAGAAGCAAGACGTTCACTATTCTCATTTGATATTAGATTGCGGGCAGTTTCGTACGCCTTTTCTCTAGTGTCTTCAACGCCTCTTTTGAAAAGCCCACCATTGATACTTATCGCAAACCGATATCCATCAGGAAAATTCCCGACCTTGATTACGTATCGTCCTACTTTCTCTTCAGTAAACTTTTGCATGATTTAAGGTGCCACAAGAATCATTGTAATTCAATTTGCAAACAAACAATGCAGAAAAAAACACTAACAAAAATGTTCACAAAGTCAGAAAACCGGGGTATTCTTGAGAGAGCAAAAATTTTTGACTGGTTACACGAACCTCACCAACATCGTGCAGTAGTGGCGAACGTATGCTGCCACAGCTCAATAAAAGCGACGCAGATCTTATTTTTAACCAAAAAACTATAGCCCTTTTGGCTGAGAGGATTTGCAATGAGCTTTTCTAAACTTGTTACCCTTACAGAAATTTGTGACGAATTTAATTGTGATGAATATGCTATTAAACGAATGATTAAAAAAGAGGGGTTTCCTAGGCCTGTGCCATTTCGCACCCGAGAACCAATTTTTGAGGCAGAGGATGTAAATGATTGGATCCGACGCATTCATGGTGATTTTGCGCTTGAGGTGCTTTTTTATTTCAGAGGTAGAGACCTCAAGGAGATAATCAATGAAACCTCCGATTGAATTAGCTGAACAGTTTGCTCAAGAGTTGGGGTGGAAGATTTTTCCAGCAAACCCCATTAATAAACGTCCATTAATTTCAGGTTGGCAGGATAATGCCAGTAGTGACCTACATACCATAGGTCATTTTTTTTCAAAATGGCCCAATGCTATGATTGGAATTCCAACGGGAAAAATTAATGGTATCACTGTTGTTGATATAGATATAGGGGAGAACAAAAATGGTTTTAACTCTATAGAAAAACTTGGGCTTCAACGGTTATCAATATATCCAGCTGTTCGAACTCCTTCTGGTGGTCTTCATCTCTACATATCGACTAGAAATAAATATTTCCAATCATCTGCCGGACGCGTGGCCCCAGGGATCGATATAAGATCTCAAGGAGGATATGCTATTGGAGCTGGTAGTATCTCTAGCAAGGGTGAGTATGAATGGTTATGCAAGCTCGACAAAGTCAAAAATAATCAAAGACCAATGATACATGAATTGAGGGAACTGCTTGATGTAAAAATATCGCGCCAACATCATTACCCAACTACTGTCGCCCATGAATTACTTAACCCAGTTTCAGAAGGAGCGAGAAACACCGAAATTACTCGCCGGTGTGGATTTTTATTAAAGAAATATCCTCCTGAAACTGTATTTGAAATGATGCTCCATATTAACAAAAAGTGCTTTGATCCCCCTTTGCCGTATAGAGAAGTCCAGGATGTTTTCAAATCTATCCGAAAAAGGGAGGGGGTGTAATGAATGTTGAGACAGAGTTACGTGCCATTGTAAATGATTCGACACAGAAGCCCCGAGACTTATCTAAATATGTTTTAACAATGGATGAACTCTCTGAAATGGATATCCCAAAACGAGAATTTTTAATTGGAACTTGGATGCCAAAAGATAGTTTTGGAATGGTGTATGCGCAAAGGGGACATGGAAAAAGTTGGTTTTGTATGGCTATGTCTGTTGCAATTGCCCAAGGCTCAAAGCATTTTCTGGGCTGGACAATATCAGGTCAGCATGGGGTTTTGTATGTTGATGGTGAAATGGCTTTGGCAGAAATAAAAGAGAGATTCAAGAGTCTTGCTAATCGTTCTTTAAACAATCTATTTCTTCTTCCTTCCGAGACTCTCTATAGGGATGGTAAACCAATTTGCCTTGACGATAAGCTAGAGCAAAAGGCAATAGATGAATTACTTTTAGACTTGGAAGGTAAGGGGCATCGACCACAGGTAATTGTACTTGATAATTTGTCCACCTTGAGAAGGGGAATTAACGAAAATGATAATAGTGAGGCACAGGCTTTGCTAGATTGGCTGGTTTCACTTCGTCATCGCGGTTATACAATTGTTATTGTTCACCATGCGGGTAAGAGTGGACAGCAAAGGGGTGCTTCAATAATTGAAGTGCCAATGGATTTTATTATCCATTTAAAGGAACCTGAAAAAAACAAAAAAAAATTTGTTATACCAGGAGAGCAGCGTTTTGAGTTTCTTTTTGATAAGGTAAGGGGTATTCGACCTCGTCCAGATTTTGGAACGATTGTACTCCGTCATGACTCAGAAAATGGGACCGAATTTCTGTGTGAAGAAGAAGAGGAGTTTCTTCAGCCTCATTATGTTGTTCTTCGCTACTTAAAAGAAAACGGACACTCGCCGCAAAGGAAAATTTCAAAAGACCTAGAAATGGGGCTCGGTTCAGTAAATAAGGCTATTCAGACCTTGCGCTCAGAAGATCTTCTCCAGCCGGTAAAAAGAAGCAATGTGCCTAATAGGAATGGAGAGTATATACTACATCAACTATGGCCAAAAAAGTTTGCTATGCCTGAGGGGTATGAAGATGTTCACAGTGGAGAAATCCCCTTCTGAACATATTCGTTCATTCAGTTGTTCGGCTTAACAATAATAAACCCTTTTTGTTGTATTTCCTCAAAGAGCGAGTGTTCGGGGGCGAACAAAAAGACGAACACCAATGTTCAGTTCATCCCCCCCCTTAGGGGGGTGAACATCGAACTGGCTGAACAGGAAAGGATAACACCAGTGGTCCTGAAATGAATTTGACAGACAGTCACAGTGGGTGTTTTCTAAGATGTTAATAATTAATTTTGATTGATTTGTTTAAAACTTGTTTCCAAGGTGCTTTATATTAGTGAACTTTTATAACCTTTTAATGTTGATTATGTTATACCAAGATACCGAGGAAAAATTAATTCAGAATCCAAATTCTCATATGAAATTAGTTGGTCCACTTGAATTTGGTGTGCTATTTGACTTATAACACCGGTAAATTTGATAACATGAAGAGAGGACTGACGTCCCGCCAACCTGCTAGACACGGCAAGGTGGCATCCTTGAAAAAGGCATGTGACATTTATGTAATTATTGTGTCCATGTGCGTCTGTCTTCCTTATTAAAACGAGGAAGGTTTATGTTAAAGGTGAAAATGTTTTTTTTCTAAATTTCAAAAATATGTTTTGTCGTTCTTCACGCTAGGTGAAGTTCGTCTGCTATTTGAAATTGAAATTAGAAGGAGAACAGTATGATTAACACTCATAATGCAGATGAAATATGCCCAATTATTGAGAAGCATTATCTTGGTAAAAATGTGAAGGTATGGTTTGCAACTTCCGTAGTAAAAGTGCTGAAAACAAGTCAATCCAGATCTGGTTTAGTATTGGCCCTTTTTGAAGAAGTTGAAAAAATACCAGCTGAATACATCCCTTATGGTGTGTGCCATTTTAAAGAAATGATCTTTCTGTATCGCTCACTATGGGTAGAAAAAGAAGATCAACTTCTCATCGAAGTGGAACTACCTGATGAGGTTAAAAAAATAGGAGAGGTAGAAATGCCATTAGATGCCCTTGAAGAAGTAGAAGAGGAGCAAAGCATCTCGATCCAATAATACGCATAATCGAATGGGGCAGGGCTTCTGCCCCGTTTTGAAAAAGGGGTTTAATTTGATTTCAGCTTGTGCACCCCGGCCATCCTGGTTGAAGCACTAAAGAGAGGAGAATATCATGAAACATAAAAAACAGCTTGTCTTTCTAGAGGCAGTCCATCCAGAAACAGATGCGGATGAGGCTCTAATTCGCTTAGTAAAAGTCTTACAAGATATCGGCATTACCATAAGCGATGATGAGGAGTTGGATGATGCCGAAGAAAACCAAGATTAGTGGACAGGAAAGAGCAGAAATCATCGCACACACCATCTTGTCCTCTCAGAGTAAGACAACCAAGTGTGACCCTATGGGGGATGGTAACCTGAGATATATCCAAAAACCCGATCCGATAGTATATCACTTAATGGTCACACACGATGTTGACAGGAAGACCGCTGAACGCATGGCAAATTTTCTTTAAAGGGAGCTACGGCTCCCTTTTTTCTTAAAAATAAATATGGCCTTACATTGGATTTAATTAAAATATTATTTTATTTTTTAATATCTATTTTCAATGAGCTATTAAATTTGTAGATTCTAATAATTATGCCAATATTATCCAAATCTGACTATATGCTTTATCTTAAACATCCTGCATGGCTATGGATAAAAAAGCATGCAAAGCATCTCATACCCCCAATAGATGAAGCGCTTCAAGCAAAATTTGATGATGGCAATGCTTTTGAATATTATGTTGAGTCCTTGTATCCAAACTTAGTGCGGCTAGGGTTTGGCGACTATTATGAATATTTAGATATGCCACATAAGACAAATGAGGCCTGGAAAAACGGGGCCGAGACCGTTGCACAGGGCCGATATGAAACTGGGTCTATCACCTGCATTTCCGATATTGTAAGAAAAGAGGGTGATAGCTTTATATTAACCGAAATAAAAAGCAGTACATCGGATAAGGAAGAACATATTTGGGATCTAGCGTTTCAAAAAATTGTACTTGAGGGGGCCGGATATCCAATTAAGAAATGTGAAGTTGCTCATGTAAATAATCGTTATGTTCGTTCAGGCGATATAATTGCGAGTGATCTCAGTCAATTCACAGATGTAACTGAAAAAGTGCAAGAATTAATCGAAGGAACAAAACTACGAATAAAACAAGCTATCAGCATTACCGCGTTGGATGAAATGCCTGACCTAAATCCTGAACGGGCTAGATTAAGTTCATACACAGAATGGTTGGATATAAGGCAAAAGATATCTCCTCCACTGCCTGATAATAGTATTTATTTACTGCCTTACATGGATGCCGAAAAATCTACAAAACTAATCAAACAGGGCATAACCACAGTTGATGAAATCACTGATGTTACCGTTTTAAAAAGATCAACTCAAAAATATTTAGCAGCAAGGACAGAGGGCAGGCGTGTTGTTGAAACTGAAAAGTTAGACGAATTTTTATCCCAGATTTCCTTCCCTGTTTATTACCTTGATTATGAGGCCTCTCAAAGTCTTCTGCCTCCATGGGACGGAACTCGCCCGTATCAGCATGTTCCTTTTCAATATTCTCTTCATATCGTTAAAAGTCTTGATGGAGAAACAGAGCATTGCGAGTATTTGCATCAAGATGCTTCTAACCCAATGCCCAATTTCATTGAAAGCCTTAAACAGAATATTGGTAATGAGGGATCGATTTTGGTCTGGTACCAGGCATATGAAAAAACGAGAAACAAAGAGTTAGGTGAAATGTATCCAGATTCAGCTTCTTTTTTACAGGATTTAAATGACCGTACTATAGATCTTATGAAGCCATTTGCGAGTGACATGGTAAGAGATGAGGCATTTAAAGGAAGCGCATCCATCAAAAACGTCTTACCCGTTTTAATTCCCAATTTCAGTTATGAAAGTCTTGACATACAAGAAGGAGCAACGGCAGCTCGTAAATGGAAAGAGGTTACACTAGGAAAAGAAATACCTCAAACAGAGCGTGATCGGGTATATTCAGAACTGCTTGAGTATTGTAAACTTGATACCCTGGCAATGGTAAAGATCCACAAAGCCTTAGCTGATTTTTGTTCTTAGGCTTGTTGCATTAATTATTTCTTTATTAGCCGCATTACGATAATAGATAGCATTATAAAAGATGTGAGTGATTTTCAGCTTTAAGTCTCAATAACTGCAGAAAAAGTATCCAATTTGTAAGAAGAGAAATTAAAAGGATGGTTGGCAGTAAAATTACAAATAACCAAACGTTGATTTCTTCATAGGTAATTCCAAGTTGATTAGCCGTTTTGATTAGAAAAAGCACACACCAATCAAAAGTGATATCAATCCATACAATACCGCTGTCAGCATACATTAAATAATCTCCTATCTATTCCAGAAATAAGGGCAATCTAGAAGATGCCCTTATTTTGGGAGAAATTTAAGAGGTTGAGAAACCCAACTATTTCTTCTTAGGCTTTGTTTTTGTTTTCTTGATGTTTTGATTGTGTCCAGATTGCGTTCTTTTCTCTTTGACCTGAGGAAAGATTATGGAGTAACCACCTTGGTTCCTCATTTTCGCAGGACTATCAACAAGTGTGAATTTTGTTATTCCCATTTTTTACCAGACCTTTCTTGCAATCGCTTGAATATCCTCAATTTCAAGACAACCTGTGTTGTTAATCCAATGATAATGGTCAAGCATTTGTTCTTTTGCCTCATCCTTCCATGCTTCCAATAGCATGTATGCTGCTATCGTCCTTTCATCCGCTTCGGTTTTTCCAGAGTAAGCAATGAAGTTCCAATACCAGCTCCATGGAACGGTGTAGTCATCAAGGATATTATCCCAGAATGCCCATCCCCATGGTTTAGGATTGATGTAATAATTAGCTATCCTGTTATGCATGGGTGACCACGCCCATTCGACGCTGCATACAAAGGTAAGTTTCCTTGGAGTTCCTTTAGGATAGTTTTTAGCTAGTATGGGGTCTTTCCAGTGAATAAGCACATTCAAATCATCTGGTTTGTCTGGTATTTCAACAACCTCATTCAGCCTTTGCTTCGGCTTAGCATTAGGTGTCATGG